>CADBOE010000174.1 GCA_902796205.1 uncultured Ruminococcus sp.
ATGCCGCCGTTGTTCCGGCGCGTCAAAGCGTTATGCGTTTTTCCTCCCAGCTCATGCCGCGCCTGAAGCGGGGCACTTCCATGAGACGCCCGCTGTTCGTTACCGACAGCTGCGAAAGCAGGGCGACCGACGTCCATTCCGCCGCCTTGTACACGTCAAGCTCAGGCTGCACTCCCGTCTCGACAGCGTCGATAAAGTCTTTTACGATATAGTAATCGCCGCCTCCGTGTCCGGCGCCGGCGCCCTCGCCGCTCCTGAAGCGTTCGGGCAGATAATTGACGAATTCCGAAACGGGCTTCCAGCGCGTATATCCGTCCGGCTCGCTCTGCGTCGCCACGGCGATCATTCCTTCGCCGCCGAATCTGTTGGCCTCGTAGCAGCCCTTCGTTCCCTGCAGCTGGTAGTATGCCATGGCGTGGGGTCTCGGGGAGACCGTGTCGACGCGGATTTTTACGAGTTTTCCGCTTTCGAGCATACACACGGTCTGCGTCAGGTCGTCGTTTCTGAGACCGTACGGATTGTGGTTTCCCGGCGAGAATGAGGCGACGGATACTATCCTGTCGTCCGGGAAGCATCTCATTACGGGGCCGAGCGAATGTGTGGGATAGAACGACCCTCGCGTGCCCATCTGCCAGTACGATCTCCAGCCGGGCTTCCCGTGCCAGTCCCTGAGAGCGGTGCAGTCGTGCGTATATTCGCCCTCGCCGTAATAAAGCTCTCCGAACGCACCGCTGCGCGCCATATTGCATACGATCTGACATTCCGGAATGTAGCAGTAATTTTCCGCGTACATATAGATCTTTCCGGATTTTTCGACATTCTCGATGAGCCACCACAGCTCGTCCATCGTAACGGCGGCGGTAACTTCGCACATGACGTGCTTGCCGGCCTGCAGCGCCGTAATGGCCTGCGGCACGTGGCACTGCATCGGCGTCGATATCACCACCGCGTCAATATCCGCTTTTTCGATCATATCTTCATATATTCGGTAGAGCCCGGGGCAGCCGGCGCCGTCTTCGCCGCCGATCTTTTTCCCGGCATCCGAAAGCGCTTCTTCGTCAAGGTCGCACATTGCCGTTATGCGGACTTTATCCGGCATGGCCTTCATAGCGTCGACAACCGACAATCCTCTTGCACCGGCTATTCCGACTTTGATCATAACAATTCCTCCCGTCGGTCGATCTGATTCAATTATTACGCCGGTGATTATATCATTTATTTCGCGCGGGGGCAACGGGTTATTGAGGCGGAATCGCTGCCGGAATCGCGTCTGGAATCGGGGCGGTGCGGAGGAAAGGTTTCGGCCGCATTTAGCCGAAACCGCCGTTCGCGGATGAAAGCTCCAAAGCCCGCCCCGCGGAATTGCAAGGAAAAGAAAAAGCCCTGAAACCGCCGCTGAATGCGGGCTTTTTCAAGGCTTGAATGGAGATGAGGGGAGTCGGACCCCTGTCCGAAATTTGATCCTCGTCAGCTTCTACAGGCTTAGACTGTCATTTGAAATTCCGTTGCCGCCGCCCCGGCAGTCAGGGTAGGAGGCTTCGTAGCTTCATAAATGCCGCTTGCGCTCAAAGCTTTGCGCAAGCCGTTCTCCGATTTGACCTGCATACGGACAGGGCCGGAAAAGTGACGCCGCATGTTCCCGGTCCGGCAGCCGGAAGGGCGACGGGACTGCCGTCAGGCAGCCTGAAGTGCTAAATCGTTGTTAGCGTTTAATTTTAAGTTTCCGTTTTTTAAAGAGGCCAACGGAACCCTCTGCCTGCGGCCGGCGCCTCAGAAACCCCGTCGAAACCGGTACATCCCCACGTTTCGTCGTCTGCAAAAACTGTTTCCGACTGCTCCTGCAGCGAATTCATTATCGCACATTAAAGCTCAGAAGTCAACTGCCGGCCGCGCGCATCTGAATGCGAGAACGTTTACCGCGTTCAGGACGTCATGGAAAACCCGCTCATTTAAACTTCAGAATGTTCAGCAGGCTGAAGCCGCCGGCTAAGACGATTATCAGCAGCACGATGCCGATGATCACCGAAAGGATCAGTCCGCAGAAATACGATCTCGCATGGCTGCGGCGGTTTATGTTGCTGTCGCTCAGGGAAAAGACGATCAAAAAAATAAATCCGATGACGGGAATGCTGTAGAGCAGTCCGTAACCGAAATAAGCCCACGCGGAAAGCGGTCTGTATTGCGGAGGGAGCTGGTCGGGATTCGTGTTGTATATGACGTTCACGGACGCGGGCACCGGGCCGGCCTGCTGCCGATTCTGCTGACCCGGTTGCTGAACGGGCTGTACGTAAGCCTGCTGAACAGGCTGCTGAACAGGCTGCGGTGCGGTCTGCTGAGCGGGCTGGCCGAGACGGGCTCCGCATTCTTCGCAAAAAAAGGCGTTGTCGGCGCCAGGTGCGCCGCATGAGGGACAATATTTCATAATAATTACAATCCTTTCTCTCTGTATGCTGCGGGTGGTCCGACGTGTCGGAAAAATCCTCCCTGATAATATCATGAGCGGAATGCGGTCCGCAAGCTTTTTTACTGCCGTCGC
>CADBOE010000175.1 GCA_902796205.1 uncultured Ruminococcus sp.
AAAAAGCGTCGTACAAAGCCGAAGCTTGCCGAAATAGTTCAAAAAAATCATTCAGGCTTTTTCCCGACGATGCCGCACATCGCCTTTACCTTGCGCATAAGCTCGTCAAAGCACTCGGGCGTTATCGACTGAGCTCCGTCGGAAAAAGCGTTCACAGGATCGTTGTGAACCTCTACCATGATCCCGTCAGCTCCGGCGGCAACGCATGCGAGTGCGAGATCGGGAACGATATCCGAAATACCGCTCGCGTGGCTCGGATCGGCGAAAACCGGCAGATGCGTAAGCTTCTTAAGAAGCGGAATAGCCGCGATATCAAGCGTATTCCTCGTCATAGTCTCGAAGGTTCTGACTCCCCTTTCGCACAATATCACGTCCCGGTTTCCTCCGGACAGTATATATTCCGCGCTCATCAGAAATTCCTCGATCGTATTGGCAGGACCGCGCTTCAGGAGAATGGGCTTTCTGATCTGCCCGAGTTCTTTCAAAAGCTCGAAATTCTGCATATTTCTGGCGCCTACCTGAATAATATCGACGTTGTCGAAGAAAGGCAGAGCGGAAATATCCACTATTTCGGAAACTATCGGCATGCCTGTTTCTTTTTTGGCTTCGATCAGCAGCTCTATCCCCCGGCTTTTCAGTCCCTGAAAAGCGTATGGAGACGTGCGCGGCTTGAACGCGCCGCCGCGCAGGATCGAAGCCCCGCTTTTTTTGACAGAATGAGCGATATTGCATATCTGGTCCTCCGCCTCGACCGAGCACGGACCCGCGATTGCCGTGAATCTGCCGCCGCCTATCATCACGCCGCCGGCGTTGATAACGGTATCCTCAGGATAATTATGGCGCGATGCAAATTTGTACGGATCGCCCGTCTTCGTTATCATCGCTACGCAATCGAATTTTTTAACGAGCGAAAAATCGATCTGTTCGAGATCGCCTTCGAGCTTCAGAAGCTCGGTCCCCCAGATATTGACGCTGTTGAGCGTTACTTTTCCTTTGAGCAGCCACTCCTTGAGAGCGCAGACCTGCGCCGGATCGGAGCCGCTTCTAATCATTATGATCATGATTTTTCGCTCCTTCTGAAGCTGAGCTTCGATTCGGTCCCTTTGATCAGTCTCGAAATATTGGAATGATGCCGGATGATCACCAGAAAGCCGAGCGCGATCGCGGTAAAGAAAGGCAGGCAGATGATATTTTTGCCGAAAACAAACAGAAACAGCGCGATAAAGCCGGGCAGACACGCGGCGGCGATGATCGATCCCAAAGACACGTATCTCGTCGACGCAACGATAATCACGAAAACGGCCAGGCAGCAAAGAGCCGCGAGCGGCGAGATCATAAGCATGACGGCGAAAGCGGTGAGCACGCCCTTCCCGCCTCTGAATCCGAAATAAACGGGCCAGTTGTGCCCGATCACGGCAAAAAAGCCGGCGACGCAAGAGCCGTCGTCCCAGCCGAAATTCGCGCACAGAAAATGAGCTATCAAACCGCCGGCAACGCATGCGACGATACCCTTCATAACGTCGATCACCGACGTTATAATAGCGCTTTTTTTGCCGAAGGTCCTCAGCATGTTTGTCGCGCCGGCATTTCCGCTGCCGTAATTGCGAACGTCTGACTTATTATATAATCTCGAAACTATTACGGCCGCGTTGATGCTGCCGAGCAGATACCCGACGGCAGCCGCAAGACTTAAAAGGACCCAGTCCATAGATCAGCCTCCGCTTTCTTCATCCTTCTCCCTGATTTTAAACCTAATCGGCGTTCCTGTAAAGTCAAAATTTTTCCTGAGCTGATTTTCGAGATATCGCTGGTACGAAAAATGAAACAGGGCTTTGGAATTGCATTTTATCACAAACGTAGGCGGCTGCGTGCCGATCTGAGTCATATAATAGATCCTGAGCCGTTTTCCTTTGTCGGAGGGCGGCTGTACGGCGATCATAGCTTCCGAGAGACAGTCGTTCAGCATGCCGGTGGTTATCCTGAGATCGGCCGCGTCGCTTACGGTCTTCAGAACGTCGAACAGCTTCACGACGCGCGACCCGGTAAGAGCCGAAAAGAATACGACGGGAGCGAACATTATGAAATTCAGCTTGTTCAATACCTCGAGCCTGAATTTCTCCATCGTGTCCGTCTCTTTTTCTATCAGATCCCATTTATTGACGGCAATGATTATAGACTTGCCCTGTTCGAGCGCGTAGCCGGCTATTTTAGTGTCCTGTTCCGTCACTCCCTCAGTCGCGTCTATGAGAAGAACGACGATCTTTGACCGGTCTACGGCGTTAAGACTTCGCATATTGCTGTACCGTTCGCTATTGCCCGTGACCTTCCCTCTCTTGCGGAGGCCGGCGGTGTCGATAAAGCAATAACCGGTGCCGTTGACAACCGCGTAGGTGTCGATCGCGTCGCGTGTCGTTCCCGGAATATCGCTTACGATCACCCGCTGTTCCCCGAGTATGCGGTTAACGAGCGAAGATTTTCCCGCGTTCGGCTTTCCGACGATGGCAACGTTAATAAATTCGTCTTCGTCTTCCTCAGGCGTCTCCGGCGGCAGAAGCTCATATACGGCGTCAAGGAGTTCGCCCATCCCGAGACCGTGCGCCGAAGAGACGGGATAGATCTCGCCTATTCCGAGATTGTAAAACTCATATACTTCCGGCGGCGTTTCGCCCACATTATCGACCTTATTCGCAGCAACGATAACGGGCTTTCCGGATCTTCTCAGCAGATTTGCGATCTCCTGATCGCCCGCCGTAAGCCCCGCTATAGTATCGACCATGAAAATGATCACGTCCGCGAGCTCAGTCGCTGCCTCCGCCTGACGTCTCATCTGAACCAGTATCGGGTCGTCAGACTCAGTCTCAAGACCGCCGGTATCGATCATCGTTATATATCTTCCGCGCCATTCGACTTTCTCGTAAATCCTGTCGCGCGTGACGCCGGGCGTATCTTCGACTATCGAGATACGTCTGCCTGTGACGAAATTAAAAAAAGAGGATTTTCCGACGTTCGGCCTGCCAATTATCGCGACCGTGGGCATTTTTTTCATTCAGATCCCTCCAAGTATTGCTTTCACGAATTCGGAGCCGGTGTTCGGCACGGCGGTAATATGCGTATGCAGCTCGGATTCGGCCTGCTCCGCCGTCACGTCGTCGAGAAATACGTTTTCACCGGCCCGAAGCATATTTTCGGTTATCAGCAGCGTATCGGATATCAGACTGCCTTTAAGCTGCTTGATGAGATCTCCCCCGGTGATGAGGCCGGCAACGGTTATGGTCTCTCCGAAGAAATCATTTCTGATCAGATGAACGCGCGTTTCAAGACCTTTGAATACGTTTTCGATATATCCGCAAAGCTTTTTAATGAAATCATAAGCGGCGGCGCCTGTCGCAAGATCGACTTTCCGCGAGAAATTATCACCCGTCTTCGCGAGCAATCTGCTCTTGTTCGCCTGAATATATTCGCAAACCTGAAAATCAAGCAGTCTCAGCATACCTACGCCGTTTTCAAGCTGCGGAAAATCATCATATTCATCGTATTCCGGAACGGATATACCGGCGTAGATATAAAATTCATCCGCCGCGTAAACGAAGCGCGTGCCGCATTGACCGATCGCCTTCTGCTGAAAGCGCCGCACCGTGTCGATCACCCCGACGGCTTCTTCCTTTGTCGGAAGCCTCAAAGGCGTGAGATTGTCCCTGTATTTAGTGATGCCGACCGGGACGACGGAAACGCTGGCGACGCAATCCGATACCGACAGAAGATCGGAAATCGTTCTTTCAAGCTCTTCTCCGTCGTTATAACCCGGGCACAGGACTATCTGAGCGTTTACAGTAATACATCCCTTCTGCAATATCCCGATCTTCGACATGATGTCCCCCGCGCCCTTATGGCGGAGCATCTCGCATCTGAGCTTCGGATTCGTGGAATGTACTGATATGTTTATTGGAGAAAGCCGGTATTTCACGAGACGGTGAAGCTCGTTCCGACCGATATTGGTAAGCGTGACGTAATTTCCGGTCAGAAACGAAAGTCGCGTGTCGTCGTCCTTAAAATATAAAGTCTCACGCATACCGGGCGGCATCTGGTCGATAAAGCAGAAAATGCAATTATTGCAGCAGCCTCTGTCGGCGTCGATGAGAGGTTCGGCGAACGTAAGTCCGATATCCTCGTCCTGATCTTTTTCTATATCGACGGCATATTCCTCGCCGTCGGAATCACGCAGCAGAAGAGTGACAAATTCTTCGGTGGAATAATATCTGTAATCAAAAATATCCCTAATCTTATGACCGTTCACTTCAAGCAAACAGTCACCCGGCAATATACCGCCTTCATAAGCGGCACTGCCGGGTTCCACGTAGCTTATCAACCCTTTTTTCATGATCGAAAAAACAGTATTATTACTCCTCGCCCATAGCGACGACTTCGCGTCCTTTATAGAATCCGCAATTTCCGCATACCGTATGAGGAAGTTTGAATTCGTGGCAACGCGGGCATCTTACTATATTGGGAGTCTCAAGCTTCCAGTTCGCTCTTCTCGAACGGGTTCTGGCTTTGGACCATCTTCTTTTAGGACAAATCATCTGTAAACACCTCCTGTGACGTATATACGTCCCTGCCTAACGCAGACCGATATATTATACTCAAAGCCGGCGCAGCTGTCAACAGTTAATTTTCGTTCGCGAGTTAATGCTGAAGCGAGTTAATGCTTCGCGAGTTAATTTTCGTTCCGCCGTACTCGTTCCGCCGTACTCCGCCCGGGCTTCCGTCAGAGTTCAAGCGGCGTCAGCGTGAAGCAGGGCCGGGACCTTCACCCGGTTAAATCAAGCTTCGTTCACGACCACGGGATCGGTGCTTTCAAGCATCTTTCTCGCGCTGACGAGATAGATCAGATAAAGAATATACTGTATTATCTGCACGATCGAAAGAATAATGCCGAGCACGCCGGCAACGGAAGACATCGCAGGAATAGTTCTGAAAATCGCCGACAGAATATTCAGCACGACGTTCGCGACGGCAATGCCGATAATGAGCTTTAAAAGCGTAAAGCCTTTGGCCTTCACGGTAACGTCGCCCGTCTTGTCGGCAAGATTCATTATAGCCTGTATAACAAACAGCGTAACGAGGATCCCCGCCACCGTAGATACGATCGAAAGCAGCGAGCTGAGCACGCTGATCAAGGAGAAAATCCCCGAAAAAATCGACGCGGCAAGTCCGACGAAAACACAATTGAACGCCTTGCGGAAATAAATTTCCTCCTTAGCGCCGCAATTCAGACCGGTCAGCCGGATAGCGAAAGCAACTATTCCGAGCACGACGGTGGCTACCGTCATAAGAACAGAAATACCGGCGGTGGCAATGGCGCCGCCGCTGTTTCCGCCGGAAGCGACGATCGCCGCGGACGATCCGATCAGCATAACAGACGAGACCGCGCCGAGAACGGCCGCGATCATTCCAAGCAATTCGGCAAGGAACAGCTTCTTTACACAATTCAGGGAATTCGGAAAACGCATATATAAACCATCCTTTCAAATAAACGACGTGAGGCCGTGAATATCACTTGAAATCATTCAGCCTCAAAAACCGCGACGCGCTGAGCGTCGAGCACTTCAGTAGTCCACGAGTCGACAAGCTCCGGAGTGACCGGATATGCCTTATAAAGCCCGGCAACAAAATCGTTGCCTGTTTCAAGCAGTCCCTGCTTTGCGAAATCGGCATAATTTTCCGGCAGACCGAGCCAGCCTCTCGTATCGTCGGTTTTAATTCCGTTCGACGCCTTGTAAACCTCCCATACCCACACGGGTGCCGGCCACAACCGCTTCGATTCGGCGGCGCCGATGCGTTTATAGAATTTTTCATCCGTTCCGCTCTGTCCGTGATGCGACATCTGAACGTATTCGGAACGAAGCTCGTCGTCTTCATAATTCCGGAGCAGAGCGTTTCCGGTATCTATCCAGGCGTCGCCGAGGAAAAGAATGCTGTGCTCGCGGTAAGTCATGCGGAAAACGACAGACGTGCTGTTAACGTTGTTCGACGATTTCGACCACGTGCACATAACCTTGAACGAAACGCCGTCAACGTCGATCGTAAGACCCTCTTTCACGCTTTCTTTATTTATCACGGCGGCGTTGATCAGGTCGTAATAATAATACTCTCCGTCATAGTCGGCGGGTTTTTCAAACATTTCGGCCGCGATATCGGCGCCCTTTATGCCTGTAAAGCCTACGGCTCCGTAATACCGGTCGAGGCCCTTTTTCATAACGTTAAGCTCTTTTACGTTATGATCGCCGTCGCCGCCCTTGGAAGACCATTCAACGCCGTAATCGGGAAAATCAAAATAAAAATTATTGATTTTGTAATTGTCTGCCTTTTTATACGAGCTCAGCATTTTGGCAAGCTCGTAAAAATGATCCCAATGCCCGTGTGACAGGAACCAGGCTTCGACCTCGAAATAATCGCCGGCACCGAGACCGAGTATCGCTCTGATCGCCGACGGAAGATAAGGCGGGGCGTACATTCCCTGTCCGTCTATCCCCCCGTCGATGACGATCACCTTGCGGTTCGGAGTTACGATAACGTAGCTCATCATCAGGCTGTTGGGATCGGGCGCGAGCTGGTAAACCTCGACGTTTTTCGGCAAATTCTCCGGAGAGCTCTCCGGAGCAGCACTCGTCCGCTCCGGAGTTATTCCGGGATCGCCGGATTTACACGAGAAAAGCATCGTTCCGGTGCATGCAAGCAGAGCCAGAGCCAGAAGCTTTCTGCATAAACTTTTTTTCATTTTTTGCTGCCTTTCTTTTTAGCGATAATTATGCCTGCAACCACGGCGATAACAGCGACCGCGGCGATAACGACGAAAACGGGAACGAGGTTGTTCTTTTTGCTCTCGCCCGAAGACTGTTTTGCGTCGTCCGTTGAAGCGGGAGCTGCGGAAGCCGGAGCATTATCGGTAGCCGGATTGCCGGTTGGTGCGGCGGTCGGAGCATCGGTAGGAGCGGCCGTCGGCTCGGCGGTAGGTTCGGCTGTGGGCTCGGCAGTCGGCGCCTCGGTCGGATCTACCTCGAGGCAGCGGTAATTAACTGTCCACACGGTGATTTCTTCCTCACCTACGATAGCAAAGATCTGAGCGGTGTGCCTGCCTTCGGTCAGATCTACGAGGATCTCGAATCTTGAAGCGAATACCTCATCTTTATTGAAAAGGCCCTTCACGTGTTCAACCACGGCATTGTCCTCGTATTTATCGAAATAGACCATCTCGCCGCCGTCGACTCTGACCCCGAATTTATCGAGCGCCTTGTCGTTGGCATACCAGCCCCAGAAACGGATCTGTTTTCCGATAAGCGGATAAAGATTTTCGGAAATACCGGTGATCTCGTCGTTGTTTCCGACCGCGGCCTTGTCGGCGCCGTCGACTGTGACCTGATCGCGCGACATCGCTTCCTGATAATCCTTGATCTCAAAATACACCGGTTCCATCTCGTCGAGAGGAGCGTATCCTCCGTTGGCGAGAATGATAGCCTTGAATTTTCCGGGACGAAGCTTTCCTTCGGCATCAAAGACCTGAGTCAGTATTCGTTCGTCGCTCGTCAGAGAAAGCTCTTCGGCGTCATCGGGAAGAATGTAGGTTCTTCCCTCTTCTTCGAGATACCACCAGTAGAGCGAGTTGGAATAATCATCATCGCTTCTGTCGGCCGGATAAACGCCGATCCAGTCGCTGGTACTGAAATCTCCGGTGGCGGTAAAGACAAGCTTTCCGTCCTTTACTTCCACCTTGAGATAATCTTCTTCATCCGCGGACACGTTTACCGCAAGCGTGCAGATCATTAATACAGCTAAAAACAAGGTCAAAAAATTTTTCATGATCAGCAGCTCCTCAAATAGTACACAGTACACTTAGTATTATACTATCCGTCATTTAAGAAATCGCCGTGCGGAATATTGTCCGCACGGCGAATCTTGATCATATCCGGATCAGAAGGACCTCTTCTTTGCAAAAACCACCAGCGCGCCCATCGCAAGAACCGCTGTGACTGCGAAAAGAGAAACCGCAAAGTCACCGGTCTGCGGTATATCGACCGTGCCGGGAGCAGGATCATCCGGAACGTCGGTGGTCTCGGCGGTAACCGGCTGCGCAGGTTCGGTCACTTCGAAATACACGGGCTCCATGCCGTCGATCGGATCATAGGAATCATTGTCCAGAAGGATGGCCTTGTAGCTTCCGGGAATCAGCTGATCGTTTTCGTCGATGAGATCGGCTATTCTGTCTGATACGGCCTTGTCGGCGGGAAGCGTCCATGTTGCGGCCTCATCAGGCAGATACCACCAGAGAGAAGAATCGTTATAGCCTTCTTTGTCAGCAGGATAAATTCCGATCCAGTCGTTGGCATCGAAAGATCCCTGCTCGGTTCCTGCGGGATCGACCGTGATAACGACGTTTCCGTCCTTGACTTCAACTTTGAGAGCCTCGGCGGCAAAAGCCGAAACCATCATGGAAAGAGAAAGCACGGCCACGATGACAGCAAATACAACTTTTTTCATATTGAAAACTCCTTCGTTATTTTGAATTCGCCTGAGCGAAAACCTCACGGTAATTGTAACATCATTTACAAGAATGTCAATCTTTTTTCACGAGCGCCATCGTCTCCCTCGCGATGGCCAGCTCCTCGTTCGTGGGTATGACGTAAACCTTGCACCGCGATCCGGGCACGGAAAGATCGAGTATCTCGCCTTTGGCCTTGCGGTTGTTCTTTTCGAGGTCGATCTTTATGCCGAGGAATTCCATATCCTCGCACGCGTCCTTCCTGACGTTAATATCGTTTTCACCGATGCCGCCGGTAAATACGAGGCAGTCGATTCCGCCCATCGCCGCGGCGTAGGCGCCGATATATTTTTTGATCTGATAGTCGTAAACGTCGCTCGCGATCGTGGAGAGTTCGTTGTTCGGATCGTCCGGATCGGCGACAGCGATCTCAAGATCGCGTTTGTCGGAGGAGAAGCCCTTCGTCATTCCGAGGAATCCGCACTGTTTGTTGAGATAATTGCTGAGCTCGTTTCCGGAGAGTCCCGTTATCCTGCTGATCTCGCATACGACACTCGGATCGAGGTCTCCGGTGCGGGTGCCCATCGTAACTCCGCCAAGAGGAGTGAGTCCCATCGAAGTATCGACGCACTTTCCGTTTTTGACGGCGGATATGGACGAACCGTTTCCGAGGTGGCACGTGACGATCTTCAGATCTTCCCTTCCCATAAGCTGCGACGCGATGCCCGCGACGTATTTGTGGGAAGTTCCGTGAGCGCCGTAGCGGCGGATATGATATTTTTCATAATACTCGTACGGTATGCCGAAAATATACGCCTTTGGCGGCATCGTCTGATGAAACGTCGTATCGAACACGACCACGTTCGGCACGTTTCCGAAAATCTGCTCCGCGCAGCGGAGACCCTGAACGTGAGCGGGATTGTGAACGGGAGCGAGCGGGGAAATCTCGTCGATCTTGTTTATGACATCTTCGGTAACGATCTCGGAATGCTTGAAGAATTCGGCTCCCTGGACTATGCGGTGTCCTATCGCGTCGATCTCGCTCTTGTCGGCGATAACGGCGGATTCACCGGACGTCATCATCTCTACAAGCTTAAGAAACGCTTCCGTGTGCGTCGGGAAAGGAGTTTCAATCTTGTATTTCTTGTCTCCGGCCTTGTACGTTATGCTGCTTGCCTCAGAGTTGCCGATCCTGTCGCATATTCCGCTGCATATGACGGATTCGTCGGTCATGTCAATGAGCTGGTATTTAAGAGAGCTCGATCCGCAATTTATAACCAGAATTTTCATCTGCGCCGTCCCCCTCAGTCCTGAGCCTGGGCCTGAACGGCCGTAATGGCGATAACGCCTACGATATCTTCAGCGGAGCAGCCTCTCGAAAGATCGTTGACCGGACGAGCGACGCCCTGAAGAACCGGGCCGTATGCCTCGGCTCTGGCGAGTCTCTGTACAAGCTTGTAGCAGATATTTCCGCTGTTGAGATCGGGAAATACGAGCACGTTCGCCTTTCCCGCGACAGGGCTTCCGGGCGCCTTGGATTTTCCTACCGAAGGAATGATCGAGGCGTCCGCCTGAAGCTCGCCGTCGAGAAGCAGATCGGGAGCCTTCTCCTTCGCGATCTTAGTAGCGTTGACGACTTTTTCGGTCAGCTCGCTGTGCGCGCTGCCGTACGTTGAATAGGACATCATCGAAACGACCGGCTCGGCTCCGATAAGCTGGCGGAACGACTTTGACGCTTCGATGGCGATATCCGCCAGTCCGTTCTCGTCCGGATTTTCGACAAGGCCGCAATCGGAAAATACGAAAGTTCCCTCCTCGCCGTAAACGCAGTCGGGAACGCACATTACAAAGAATGAAGACACCATAGACGTTCCGGGCTTCGTTTTCAGGATCTGAAGCGCGGGACGGACCGTGTTCGCGGTCGAATGGCAGGCTCCGGAAACCATTCCGTCCGCCTCGCCCATTTTGACCATCATCGTGGCGAAGTAAACGTAATCCTGCATCGTTTCGCGGGCGGCTTCGATGGTCATGCCCTTCTTTTTGCGAAGCTCATAAAAAGCCTGGGCGTATTCCTCGGTACGGGCGTACTGCGCAGGATCGACGATGCGGCACCGGCTGAGATCGAGATCCCCGGCCAGCTTTGCGATCTCGTCTTCTTTTCCGACGAGAATGATATTCGCGATCCCGGCTTCGATGGCCATCGCGGCCGCTTTCAGCGTGCGGATATCTTCACTCTCGGGAAGAACGATTGTTTTTACGTCAGACCTTGCGCGATCCGAAATAGTTTTCAAGAAGTCCATTATTGATCATTTCCTTTCATATTTCATACGGCGGATCAGAAGATCCGCCGTATATTTTAGCACACGAACGACGTTCGTATCAAGGCGCAAACGCGCCGTTCCGGACGTCAGAAATTGACGCTCTTCAGATATTCGTTTCTGAGATCGGCATATTCTTTTACGGTAATGATGCCGGTAGTATTGTCCTCGGCATTGCCCTTTCCGATAGCGACGAGATACTGATCGTACGAATAGAAAGCCGTCGCGTCATTTTTCACGTATTCGCCGATAAGCGCGTCGAGCGTTTCGATCATTTCGGGAGTCTTCTCAAGATACTCCCTTGCGGCGGTGACGTAGCCTTCGTATTTCGTGCAATATTCCTCGACGGCGAGCAGCTTTTCGACGAGCGGACGCGCGAACATGTCGATGCGGTACACGGGCTCGTAGGGAGAAATATCGACGGTCACACCGTTATCCTTGCTCGCGCCGCCGAACGCGCTGCTGACCTTCCACGGGAATATCGAGAATACGCCGTTATTGACCGCAAGATAGAAATTGTCCGGATTTTTGGAAAGATAGCTCTTGTAAATACCCATTACGGTACATACGGCGATATAGCGAAGCGCGCTGTCGACGTCAAGGATGCTCTCGATCTCGCCTTTTTCGCCGTCCGTCATTTCGTTCAGGATCCGTATGAGGTTGGTGAGATCTGCCTTGCTCGTGTCTCCGCCGTTCTTCTGGTCGAGAAGCGCGAGAGACGACGTGGTGAGCAGATCGGCGCCTTCAACGGACTTGTAGAGATTGCCGTCGTTGTTGCCGTAAACTCTCTTGAGGAACGAGTCGTCGATGCTCTCCACGGCGAGATACAGTCCCTGCGGGTTGCCGTTTATCGAAAGAGACGCGAACGAGCAGAGCGGCGAATTTCCTCCGATAGCCCTGAACGCGTTGAGGGCAATGTACGCGCGCATATAGGACGGATCGTTTTTGAGATTCAGAAGGTACAGCTCGTCAAGCTTCAGATATTTCTGCTTGTCGACGTATTTGTCGAATTTGATCTTGTACGAGAACCTCTTTTCGGAACCTTCGCTGTAGCTGTCCAGATCGGTATTGTTTCCGGAGGTCCTGAAGCCGGCCTTCGTGACCGTATCCGTGCCTATCTTTACGTCGGCGTTGTAGAAGGTTTCGTCCTCGGGTGCGATAAGTATCTCCTGGTAATAAGCTTCGGCGATCGTGACGTCAATTTCGATCACCTTGCTCCCGTCGAGAAGCGTCTGATAATTTGCCGCGTATTTCTCATCCACCACAGCGCCCGGACGGTACGTCGACGAAGGACCGGCGGTCTCTCCTGAACATCCGTACGAGGCGAGAATCGTGACGATCGCAACCGCGACTGCCAGAAATCTGATTCCGGTACGTTTCATTTCAAAAATTCCTCCTGTCAGTTAGTTCCAGTATCCCGGTTTGTTTTTTCTTTCGGAAGTTTCGGCATCGGGATACGTTCTGCCCCTAAGATCCACGGTGACTTTCAGGGTGCGTACCGAAACGTAAGGCTGATATTTAAGCGAGGCCGTGGTCTTGATCGTGCTGATCTCGTCGAGCAGCTCGATGCCCTCGGTAATCTTCCCGATGGCGCAGAAGTTTCCGTTCATGGTTTCCTTCGCGCCGTCGTCAAGGACGATAAAGAAATCTCCGTAATTCGAGTCCGGATCCCCCTCGTCGAGCGCGAGGCCGACCGTTCCGCGGACAAAATCGACGTCGTTGCCCTCAAAACCGTTGGCCGCGAACTCGCCTTTTATCACTCTGTCGTTCATTTTGGCATACCAGGGATCGCCGAATACGACCATCGATCCCGAATGTACCTGAGAAACGTTGAATTTGTCGTAATACCCTTCTCCGATAAGCTGAATGAAATAGTTTACGGAATTCGGAGCTTTTTCGGGAAAAAGCTCCATCACGAACGTTCCCCCGATGCCGGAAGAAGTGCCCGGGTCGAGCGTGAACGTGACGACCGGATTGCGGTTGCTCATGTCGGTGCATCCGGCGGCGGAGAAGCAAATCAGCGCGGCCAGAATTATCGCTATCGTTCTGAAGGTTCGCAAACGTCTCATAAGGCGTCGTCCTCTTCGGGCTTGAACAGCTCGAGCTTTCCGTCCTTTACGTCTATGCCCACCTTGCATTTTTCGTGCAGACCCACCTTGGAAAGATAATACTCGGGAATGAACAGCCTGCGCCTGCCGTCGATGAATCCGTATTCTATGTGAGATCCGGTATCGTGACCCGCCGTGGCGTTCATCATCTCGTCGCTGTTTACGTCGATCTCCTCGCGCCTGATGAATTCCGTTCCTATCCTTCCGTCGCTGATCGTGACGACTCTCGGCACCATGTGGGAAAGCTGGCGGTCGTGCGTGACGATGATAACGGTCACGCCCATCTCCGAATTCAGTCTGTGGAAAACGCTCATTATCTGCGCGGTGGTTTTGGTGTCAACGGCGCCCGTGGGCTCGTCCGCGAGCAGTATTTTAGGCTTGTTGGCGAGACCTATCGCTATGGCGACTCTTTGCTGTTCGCCGCCGGACAATTCATGCATCTTGCTCTTTTTGCGGTGTCCGAGTCCGACTATCTCGAGAAGCTCGTTCGCTCTGTTCGAGTCGAGCCTTCCGGCCATCTGCATGACGAGCTTCACGTTATCGAGCGCGTTCAGATACGGTATCATGTTTCGAGCGGTATTCTGCCACACGAATCCCACCGTCTCGCGCATATACTGGAGCATCTGACTGTCGTCGAGCTTTAAAAGATTGATCCCGTTTACGTAGATGCGCCCGGCGGTCGGTCTGTCGAGTCCGCCGATGATATTCATCAGAGTGGATTTGCCGCTGCCGCTGTTTCCGATGATGGCGACCATTTCGCCGTTTTTAACGGAAAGATCGAGTCCCTGAAGCGCCATGACCTCGATGTCGCCTATCTTGTACAGCTTCACGAGATTTTCACAGTAAACGACCGTATCGTCGGGAACCTTGAAATCCTGCTCGTAATCGTCCCTGCCCTCCGTGATCTCGGCGAGCGTTTTACGCTTTCCGGACTTTCGTTCTTCGGCGATCTGGGCGGCTTTCAGCTTCTCCGCGGCTTCGCGTTCCGCAGTATGCTTTCTGATCTCCGCTTCCTTGAGTTCGCGTTTTTTATTTTTTATCAGCTCGGCGCGTTCTTTTTTGGAAAGACCGGTCGTATCGCCGATAAGCTCGTTAAGAATGATTTCCCTGTCTTTCACTGACTATTACACCGTCCTCCATCGTATAAATCGTATCCGCGGCGTCCATGATATTCACGTCATGCGTCGTCATTACGATAGTAAGTCCTTCCTTGTCGACCATTTCCCTGAAGAGGTCGACGACGCGGAACGACGTGCGCGAATCGAGCTCCGCCGTGGGCTCGTCGGCAAGAATCAGCTTCGGGCTGTGGACAAGGGCGCGGCTGATCGCCACCCTCGCCTGCTCGCCTCCGGACATTTCCGCGGGCATATGGTTTCTGCGTTCGCGTATGCCGAGCTTGTCGAGCCATTTTACGGCAAGATCCCTTTTGTTTTTTACTTTTTTTCCTGAGACCGAGAGAGAAAACTCGACGTTTTCCACGGCCGACATCTGGGCGAGAAGCGCGGTATTCTGGAATATGATGCCGATATTTTTACGCCTGAGCTCGTCTCGCTTCCGCTCGTTCAGAAGCGTGATATCGACGTCGTCGAAGAAAATGTTTCCGGACGTCGGAATATCTATCGCCGCGAGCATATTGATAAAAGTGGTCTTTCCGGAGCCCGACCTTCCGCACAGAATGTTGAAGGTGCCGCGCCTGATATTTACGTTTACGCCGCGGACGGCGTGAATGACCTCCGACTTGCGGTAAAAGTCGCGCGTAACGTTCTCGGCTCTCAGGATAAATGCGGAATTGTCCATATCACTCTTCTCCGATCTTTACAGCCTCGTTGATCTTCAGCCTGCGGATAAATCCGCCGAGGATCGAGATGCCGATAACGAGCATGACTATTACAACGACCAGTATTCTCAGGGTATCCGTGATGCTGTATGTAAGATTCAGCGGAAGCAGGCTCTCGTACGTCTGGCTGAGTATGGGCATGAACAGTCTCGTCGAAAGATTTCCGAGGAAGATGCCCACGAGAACCGCCACTCCGGTCGTCAGGAGCTGCTCGAGCGTCAGCATGAACGTCACCTTCGCCCTCGTGAGACCCATGGCTCTCAGGATTCCGAACTGAAGCTTCCGTTTCCTCATATTCATTATCCAGTAAAGCAGGAATCCGATGAAAGTGATGAGCATGGTCGCGACGAAGCCCATCGACAGAGATCCGTTCAGGGCCATCGTTATGGAATCGTTCTTTCCTCTCGCGATATATTCGGACATGAAGCGGACGGAGGAAATATTCTCCATGAGTCCGCGCTCCTCGAGAGCATTCATGACGTCGGCCTTTCCGGCGCCCTTCTTCAGGCTGAACCAGAGGTCGAACGGCGTGTTGGCCTTGACTGAATTCAGATACGTGTGATTCATCACGACGATCTCGTTTACGACGTCCGTGTTCACGGCCCCGTCAAAATAATTCGGCCAGTGATCGATTATTCCGAGAACGTAGCAGTTCATGACGGGCACTTTCTTTTCTTCCGGCGTTCCCCATTCGTTGACGTCTACCTCGAGGGTCGAGCCGACGTCGAGATCGTAGATCGTCGCGATCTTGCGCGAGATCAGTACGGCGGACGGGTAGTCCTGCATCATATTGATGTAGGTGTACCAGTGAATGACGTCCTCGGATTCCGTGTTTAGAAGCGCCGAACGGAAATCGACGACCTGCGTGAATTCATAAGGCTGCACGGCCATGACGCGCACGCCCTCGAACCATTCGTAATCATAGGAGCCCTTCACGTTCGCGTAGCGCACCTCGGACACCTGCGTATAGTTCTCAAAAGCGCTTATGGTAACGTAATCGTTGAGCGGGATCCTCGTGAGATCCGAGGATCCGGTCTTCGCGGATGTGTCCTCGAGACCGCTCCAGTCGGGAGAGATCACAACGTCGGCGCCGCACTTGTACGAGGCGACTTCGACGACGTTGTTGTTGATGATCCGCGCGGAAGCCGAGCTGTAGATGCCGATCGACACGGTCATGATGAGGAACATTATCAGGAAACGGTTGTCGCTGCCGCCCCTCGAAACCTGAACGAACGTCGCGTAAACGGCGGGCTTCATTTTCTTTTTGAACAGACCGAAAATCAGCTTAAGCAGGTAAGGATATATCCTGAGGAATATCATGCCGGCCGAAATAATGAACAGCGTCGAGATGAAATAAACGGTCGGATCGACGCTTCCGCTCGACGAGAATCTGATCATATCGGAATGATTCGAATAAGTGATCAGAAGATAGATCGACACGCCGAGGAAAATAAAATCGAGGAAAGCCTTTTCCCAGAGCGGCCTGCGGTTTTTTCTCGCTTTCTTCTGCTTATGCTGCACGATGGTGCTTCTGGTTGCGGAATAAGCCGGAATGAGCACCATGACGAGGAACAGAAGTCCGGCGATGATCGCGTAAAGATAAGCGGCGGGAACCATGCGGAGAACGAGGCCCGAGCGGTTTACGAATTCAAGGAATCCGTTCGCGCTTCCGATGATCTGCGCGAGCAATATGCCGAGAGGCGGTCCGACGAGAAGCGAAAACAGGATAATTATCCCGCATTCGAGTATATATCTCGAGAATATCTGCTTCTGCGTTGCGCCGCGGCTACGAAGAGACGAGATCTCGTTCCTGTCCTCTTCTATTATGAGCTTCGATACCATGAAAAGATAATACGCGAGCATTATGATGATCGGCGCGTTGAATATCCACATGGTAAGCTCCATCTGCCAGCCTTTTGTGAAATAGTTGTCGATGGTCTTCCTGAGCGGGAAGTTTATCGTCTTGTGACCGGACTGGAACTGGTCGAGGAACGTGATCATGTTGCTGTAGATGCCGAAGAAGCGGTTCAGCGCCTTCGTATCCATATCCTGGAAATCGACGTTGTGATAAAATTCTATTCTCGTGATGTATTCGGCGTTGGCATACGTGAACATTCCGTTCTTGAAGCTTTCAGGCGACACGAAGAAATCGAACGGGTAGCCGTCGTCGGAGGCGTAAAAGAAGCCGGCGGAATCGGGATCCATGCGGAAAACGCCCACGACCTTCAGCTTTACCACGGGAGCGTTTTCGTCGCGTATCAGCGGAAGAGTGAAATCGTAGACCTCTCCAAGATGAATAACGTTTGAATTGTACGCCTGCTCCGATACGATCGTTTCATATACGCCGTCGTATGAATCGCGGTACATCCTGCCTTCGAGGATCTCGATATGATTCATTATGCCGGTCATGTATCTGAGCTGGTATTGCGAGGTGTTGATGAGAGTGCTGGCGCGGTTGGATCTGATCCTGAGCACGCCGCCCTCGAACATATCGGAATATCCGACGTTGTTCCTGTCGAAGGCGTAATGGAGAATATCTCTCGCCTCGTCGATGTAATCGAGAGTTCTGTTGGATGAGTATTCGCTGGCAAAATTGATGCTCGTATAAAGCTCTCCGGCCGTTTTTCCTGTGTCGTACTGGAAATTGACAAGTTCGGAATTGAGCATCTTTCTGAGCGCCCCGTCCGTATATACGGGAATACTTGACAGGATCGCCGTTATGAGCAGTGAACCGAGCGTCAGACAGATAAACAGCCATATATTATTTGCCATTTTGCTGAGGACAGACTTTAACATTTATAAATTCCTCCGGACAATATACGCCTGTTCTGTCAGCCGGTAATGATCCTGTCGCCGCGCTTCAGTCCGGAAACGACTTCCACGTAGGATTCGTTCGCGAGACCGAGCTCGATATAGACTTCTTTTTTAAGATTCGTCGTATGATCGAGCATGTACACGTAATGCTTTCCGTTATATTCGTAGCACGTGTTGACCGGAATAATGAGAACGTCCTCGCGCGAATCCTCGACGTAGGTGTATCTGATAAGCGTTCCGGTCTCGATCTTGCGGGACTCGTCGCCGCCGTAGTCCGGGAAGCTCGTGATCTTGCAGTAATATTTGGCCGTGTCGACGTATCCGATGCCGGTGTCCTTTATTATCTGGTCTGTGCCGACGATGACGCCCTCGAATTTGATCGGATCCGGGTCGGCCTTCGTCGGATTCAGGGACAACGTAAGGACGGTCCCGACCCTGAACTGCTGCGGAGTGGCGGAGGAATCGTTCTGCGCCTCTATCGACTTGTCGAACACGAGGTACATGTATTTTTCCTCGCCCGAATCAATGGCGACGATCGTTTCGCCGGCGACGATCTTCTTGTTCGTATTCGTGGTATAATCGGTATTGATGTAAACGACGGTTCCGGATACCTGCGCGATCAGCTTTGTGTTCTCGTACGAATTTTTGAGATTAAGATATTTCGTTTCGACGTACTGGAATTTGAGCTGCTCTATGCGGAACTGCGTATCGGAAACCTCGCCTCTGTTGTATCTGGCAGTCAGATCGTCGAACGTCGCCTTCGATTCCGTATATGCGATGGTCGCTTCAAGATAGCTGAGCTCGAGCTCGGAATTGTCCGTTTCGACGAGGACGTCGCCTTTGTTTACGTGCTGGCCGAGAGTGACGTTTATGGATTTTATGACGCCGTCGGACGTCGGAAACGCGTGCCTGTAATAGTAGATCGAAGTGACGCTGCCCGTTCCGGTCGAGCCCTTCACGAGATTGCCCTTCACGACCTGATAGAAATTATAGCTTATGGGCTTCGGCGTTTTAAGGGCGGGAGCCTTGATATTGTCCTCGGAAGGAAAAAGGCTGCACGCGCCGAGAGCCGAAAGCATGATCGCCGCCGCCAGGACGGCCGTAATGATTTTTCCGATAATCGTCTTCTTTTTCATATATCCACACCGCATGATCTTTTGCAAGATCCCTTTCGAGTTTTTGGCGTCTCAGCGCCTGATCATTTTCTTTTGCGCCGGGCCGTCGCGTCCGGACCGGCAACGGAATAGCCGAAAAATCCGAGTATGCCGCCCAGCTGATAATATTCGCCGTGACAGTAGGCGACGAGGTCCGCCTTTTTGAAATCGACGGCGCCTTTTTCGTTCATGATCTGCCGGGATACGTACACCCCGTCGATCTTCATCAGGAACATATCGTGAGATCCGAGCTCCGTAACGTTGACGACCGAGCATTCCAGACAGACGGGCGACTCTCCGATCATCGGAACTCCGTAAAGCGGAGAGGGCACCTTCGTCAGATTCATGTCGGCAAATTTATCGGTGTCGCGTCCGGATTTCACACCGCAATAATCGCACGCGGCGCAGAGCGCGCCTGATACGAGATTGACGCACGCCTTCCCGCTTTCGGAAAGCAAGCCGTGCGAAAAGCGGCTCTTTCTTATCGAAACAGACAGCATCGGCGGATCTGAATTTACCGTGCCGCACCACGCGAGCGTGACTACGTCGTCGGCATCCTTTCCTTTGACGCTGAGCATAACGACGGGAACCGGCGCCAGAAGAGAGGCCGGCTTCAGCGTAACTTTATCGATATGTTTCTTCTCGGATATATTTCTGCTCTTGCTTGTCATTATTCACCCCGGAAAGCCACCTCTGCGCAACGTCCTGATATGGTCTTCCCTGCCTTGTGATTATACACTTTTCCGCTTCGATAATGCAATAGCCGCGGCGCCGCCGGCAAGCGCAAGGA
This sequence comes from uncultured Ruminococcus sp., assembly GCA_902796205.1. GTDB lineage: Bacteria > Bacillota > Clostridia > UBA1212 > UBA1255 > UBA1255. The sequence continues at coordinate 19,558 of CADBOE010000175.1, forward strand.
GGCATATCACGCCGCAGATCACGTAGACCGCGGCCCCTTTCCCTTTGTTTTCCGGGCCGCTTATCGGAATTCCGGTCTGCTCCGGTCCGGGAGATACGGAATCACTATCCCCGCTTCCGCCGCCGACGGGATTCGTATAGCCGGTAAGGCAATATTGAGCGGCTGAGATCCATTTTCCGTTCACGAAATCTCTTCCACGGACGAGGATCTTGTCAGGATAGATACTGATATAATATCCTTCGCTCCCGTCCTGATGCTCTCCGGTCACGATATTGTAGCTCGTCCACAGATACGCGGTGGACGACGTGTTGAATATTACGGGATGATCCTCGCGCTGGCAAATATTTCTTACTGAATCCATTATCCAGTGAGAATGTCCGTTGAACATTATAATCTCAGGATATTTGTATATCAGCTCCCGGAATCCCTCCTCGTTCTGCACGCCGTTCCAGTTCTGGCCGGGAAGACTTCCCGCGACCGTATCATAAAGCGACTGGTGGATGAAAAGGAAAATCGGTCTGCTTTTGTCTCTTCCGGAATCGAGGACCTTTTTCAGCCATTCGAGCGTGGAGGCGTTCAGCGTTGTGTCGACGCCGTTCACGAGATTGTCGTTGCCGAGAAACACAAAATGGAATCCGTTCAGCCAGAAGTCATAATGCGAACTGTCCGGATGCGAACCGTCCGGAAGTTTTGCATATTTGAGAAAAAGAGCCGTCTTCTCTTCAAGCGTCCCGTTATACAGGTCGTGGTTTCCTATCGCCATGAAGAAAGGCGGAACATTCTCTCTGGCGTTATATATCTTCATCATGTTTTCATACTCGGTCTCGTTTCCGGTATCGGCCATGTCTCCGTTGATGAACAATCCGAAGCTGGAGGGGCTGACCTTCGCTATGTCGTCGAGCACCGTTCCGAAATGCAGATTGTGTATATGCGCGTCGTTGGTCGTGATGTGGATATCGCTTATGACCTGAAATTCAGCCGGGGCGGTTCCCGGATCGGCGAATCCGCTTCCTTCGGGCAGCTTCAGTACGTAACAGTAAGCGGATTGCCTTCCGGAGGAGTCGCGCGTATATATCCAGAGCTCGGTAGCCGCTTCGGGTACGATCATCGCGGAGGGATAATTGTACGACACGACCCTCTTTTTGTTCGTCTTGAATTTGGGCAGCGGAGTATAACCGTCGAGAATCCCGTCGGCTCCGGCCCAGTAAGGCTGTATCTCGTACGCCTTATGTCCTTCCGGCAGAGTAACGGTCAGCTTTCCGCCGCCGAAACCGCCGCCGGCAATTGCATATTCGGCAAACAGCGGGGCTTTGGGCCCGTTCGCCTCCGAAGCTGAAGCCGTTCCGGCAAACGTAACGGTCAAAGTGATCAGCAATACCGCAAACAAGGCGACAGCCGCTGCAGTCACGGCAATTTTTTTTGATTTCACAATAGCTATCATTCCAAATCCTCCACCTAAAAATAACTTCCTGATTATACCCGCCGCCGTGCGTCCGTGTCAACAATTAAAGCCCGCTCCCGGCGGGAACGGACTTTAAGATAATGTAAATTTTCGGCAAAACGTTTTTACGGGCGTTAAAAAACTCAGAACTTCGGTCTCGCCTTGTAGTGCGTGTGAAGATCGTGATGAGCTTTCTCGCTTCCGGGCTCTTTGTAAAACTCGCTGTAAAGCTCCTTTATAGCGGGATTGTCGTGAGACTTGCGAAGCGGAAGAGCCTTGTCCTCATCATAAAGGATCTTCGCTCTTTCGGTGCGCAGATCGGTCCAGCTGCGTACGCTCGAAGGCTGTATGATCTGTCCGCCGCCGTTTACGCAGCCGCCGGGGCATGCCATGATCTCGATGAAATCATAGTTTGCCTCGCCCGCGCGGATGGAATCGAGAAGCTTGCGAGCGTTGCCGAGTCCGCTGGCGACGGCGAGTCGTACCTTGATGCCGGCAACCTCGACTTCGGCTTCCTTTATGCCCTCGATGCCGCGGACCGCGTGATAGTCGATCTTTTCCATCGGAGCGGATTCGCCGGTAAGAACGTCGGCGACTGTCCTGAGAGCAGCCTCCATAACGCCGCCCGTCGCGCCGAAGATAACGCCTGCTCCCGTCGCGTTCCCCATGGGATCGTCGAAATCGGTATCGGGCAGCGCGTTGAAGTCGATTCCGGCCTCCTCGATCATTCTCGCAAGCTCTCTCGTTGTGAGAACGGCGTCAACGTCGACAAATCCGGAGGAATTCTTCATTTCCTCGCGCTGAGCCTCGAACTTCTTGGCTGTGCACGGCATAACGGAAACGACGTACATCTTCGCGGGATCGATGCCCATCTTCTGCGCGTAATACGTTTTGAGAACGGCGCCGAACATCTCGTGAGGAGATTTGCAGGACGAAAGATTATCGAGGAAATCGGGATAATTGTGCTCGCAGAATTTGATCCAGCCGGGGCTGCAGGAAGTGATAAGAGGAAGCTTTCCGCCGTTTTTGATGCGGTTCAGGAGCTCCGTTCCCTCCTCCATGATGGTGAGATCTGCGCCGGTATCAGTATCGAACACTTTGTCGACGCCCAGTCTGCGGATCGCGGAAACCATCTTGCCGGTGCAGCGCTCGCCGATAGCGAGTCCGAAAGCCTCGCCTATCGAAGCGCGGACGGCGGGAGCGGTCTGGAATACGACGTATTTGTCCGGATCGGCGATCGCGTTCCACACCTGCGGAATATGAGTATTCTCGGAAAGCGCTCCCACCGGGCAGACGGCGATGCACTGACCGCAGTTTACGCAGGACGTCTCGCCGAGAGGCTTGTCGAACGCGCAGCCGATCCTTGTACGGAAGCCGCGGTTGATCGTTTCGATAACGGAGACGGTCTGGACCTTCTGGCATACGGATACGCAGCGGCGGCAGAGAACGCATTTGTTATTGTTGCGGACGATGCTCACGGAGCTGTCGTCCACCGGCTGCGTTTCCTTGTCCGTAAGAGCCTTGAAGCGGATATCGTTCACGTTCAGGAGCTTTGAGAGCTTCTGCAGCTCGCAGTTTTCGGATCTCACGCAGGTAAGGCACTGACGGTCATGATTCGAGAGGATCAGTTCGAGAGTGACTTTTCTGGCGTCTCTGACCTTCTGTGAGTTTGTAATGACCTCGAGTCCCTCGGAAACGGGATATACGCATGCCGCCTGAAGCGCGCGCGCGCCCTTGATCTCCACGACGCACATACGGCAGGCGCCGATCTGGTTTATATCTTTCAGGAAGCACAGCGTGGGAATATTGACATTTGCCATTCTCGCGGCTTCGAGCACCGTGGTGCCCTCCGGTACGGTAAGAGCAACTCCGTCTATCTTAATATTAACAGTATTCATGTAGCGCCTCCTTATTCCTTAACGATAGCGCCGAACTTGCACGTATCCATGCACGTTCCGCACTTTATGCACTTGGACTGATCGATAACGAAGGGTTTCTTGATCTCTCCGCTGATGCAGTTCACGGGGCATTTGCGTGCGCAGGCGCTGCAGCCGCGGCACTTGTCGGCAACGATCCTGTACTGAAGCAGATTCTTGCAGACGCCGGCGGGACACTTTTTGTCGACAACGTGGGCAATATATTCATCCTTGAAATATCTCAGCGTGCTGAGCACGGGGTTCGGAGCCGTCTGACCGAGTCCGCAGAGAGCGGAATTCTTTATAGCGCTCGCAAGAGCGTAGAGGTCGTCGATATCGGAAAGCTCTCCCTTGCCGCTGCAGATCTTGTCAAGAATGTCGTACATGCGCTTCGTACCTATACGGCACGGAGGGCATTTTCCGCACGATTCCTCGACCGTGAAGGACAGGAAGAATTTCGCAAGGTCGACCATACAGGTGTCTTCGTCCATGACGATAAGTCCGCCGGAACCCATCATGGAGCCGATCTCGATAAGAGTGTCGTATTCGATAGGCGTGTCGATAAGGCTCGCGGGAATGCAGCCGCCGGAAGGTCCGCCGGTCTGGGCAGCCTTGAATTTCTTTCCGTTGGGAATGCCGCCGCCGATGTCGTAAACGACCTCGCGGAGCGTGGTTCCCATGGGGATCTCGACAAGTCCCGTATTCTTTATCTTTCCGCCGACGGCGAAAACCTTGGTGCCCTTGCTGCGCTCGGAGCCGATGGACGAGAACCATTCGGCGCCGTTAAGAATAATCCTCGGAACGTTTGCGTAGGTTTCAACGTTGTTGAGGATGGTGGGCTTCTGGAAAAGACCTTTTACAGCCGGGAACGGAGGTCTCGGTCTGGGCTCGCCGCGATGACCCTCGATCGAAGTCATGAGAGCGGTCTCCTCGCCGCACACGAACGCGCCGGCGCCGAGTCTCAGTTCGATGTCGAACGAGAAATCCGTGCCGAGAATGTTCTTTCCGAGAAGTCCGTACTCTTTAGCCTGACTGATGGCGATCTCGAGACGTTTTACGGCGATAGGATATTCCGCACGAACGTAAATATATCCCTGATCCGATCCTATCGCGTAGCCCGCGATAGCCATCGCCTCAAGTACCACGTGGGGATCGCCCTCGAGCACGGATCTGTCCATGAACGCGCCGGGGTCGCCCTCGTCGGCGTTGCAGCAGACGTACTTCTTGTCGGATACGCTCCTGCGCGCGAAATCCCATTTGCGTCCCGTCGGGAAGCCTGCGCCGCCGCGGCCGCGCAGTCCGGATTTGAGCATAACGTCGATAACTTCCTCGGGGGTCATCGAGGTGATGACTCTTCCGAGCGCCTCATATCCGTCCTCGGCGATATACTCGTCGATATTCTCGGGATTGATGCGTCCGCAGTTGCGGAGCGCTATGCGCATCTGCTTCTTGAAGAAATCCGTGTTTTCAGCGTCCGCGGAAGCGGCCTGCTGGTCCTTGTTGCTCTCGAGAAGTCTCTTTACTATCCTGCCCTTTACGAGATGCTCTGAAACGATCTCGGAAACGTCTTCTTTTGTGACGCGGCAGTACATCGATCCCTCGGGATAAACGACGACGATCGGACCTTCGGCGCAAAGACCGAAGCAGCCCGTCTTCACGACTTTGACTTCGTTCTCGATGCCGTTTGCCTTAAGCTGGCTCTCAAACTCGTCGAAAAGTCCGGCGGAGCCTGAAGCGGTACACCCTGTACCGGAGCAAACCAATACGTGTGATCTGTAAATCTGCATAAAACAACCTCCAGTTTACTGGGCAGCCGCCCCGATCGTATATTCAGTGACGACACGGCCGTTTACGAGATGCTCCGCAACGACTCTGCTCGCCTTTTCAGCGTTCATTTTGACGTAGGTGACTTTGTTGCCGTCCTTGTCGATAACCTCGACGATGGGCTCGAGTCTGCAAAGTCCCATGCATCCCGTCATGGTGACCTGAACGTTTTTGATGTTGCGTTTGCTGACTTCTTCAAGAAACGCGTTCATTACAGGTCTTGCTCCCGCAGCAATGCCGCACGTGGCCATGCCGACGACGACTCTGGTATCCTCGCTGCCGTCTCTCAATGACATATCGTTTTTAACTTTCGCTTTTAAAGCTCTGAGCTCCTCAAGTGATTTCATCTAACACACCTCCGAATATATTTGAAACACTCTCATTCACGTACTCTTTGATCCACTGCACTATCTCGAAATCATCGATCGGGGCGCCGTCTAGCTGCGCCTTTACCTCGTCGGTGTCGAGCACGAACTCCCTCTCTCCCGCTCTCATGGAAAGAACGTATCTGATAGACGCTTTTTCGAAAATGAGCATACCGACCGTTTCGCCGACGTCTCCCAGCGGAAGGCGGTCAATATTTCCGATAACGAAGCTTCCCTTGAGTTCGGTCCCCTTCCCGGGCTCCGAGGAGATGGCAAAGCATCCTCCCGCCTGTTCGCACGCAAGCTTGAAAAACGGTATTCCCATTCCGACCTTGCGTTCCTTGCGGCTCGTAGTGAAGGGATCAACGACTTTTTCGACCAGTTCTTTGCTCATTCCGCAGCCATTGTCCTGAATGACGAGCGACAGCATGCCGTTTTCGGCGAAAAGGCCGATGCGGATAAGCGTCGCCCCGGCCGTTATCGAATTCTCGGTCAGGTCGTGAATGTGCAGCGAAATGTCTCTAAGCATGACTTAAATCGATCAATATTTGGCAAGAACGCCCGGAACCTCGTCGGGAACGAGACGTCCGTAGCAGTCGTCATTTATCATGATAACGGGAGCAAGTCCGCACGCGCCCACGCAGCGGCAGGCGTCGAGAGAAAACTTCCCGTCGGCCGTGCAGTCTCCCACGTCCATGTTAAGCTCCTTTTTAAGCCTTTCAAGAATACCGTCGGCGCCTTTGACGTAGCAGGCGGTGCCGAGACATACGTTGATCTTGTACTGTCCCTTCGGTTTAAGCGAGAACTGTGCGTAAAATGTTACAACCCCGTAGATCTCCGCAAGCGGTATACCTGTTTTTTCCGAAACAAACTGCTGGACTTCGACAGGCAGATAGCCGTAAAGCTCCTGAGCTTCGTGAAGAATCCTTATAAGAGAACCGGGATTGTCTTTTTCGGCCTCGATGACCGCGCTCAGCTTCTCGAGCTTCTCGTCCGCCGCGCATCCGCATTCAACACTCATATTGAAACCCTCCTAATAATTTATAAATGCCTCAAGCACTCTTATGATTATATCATTTCAGCTTTGCGTTCGCAAGATAAATTCGCGATAAAAATAGCTCGCTGGGAACACTAATTTTGCGTCAGGTTTGTGCCGGATTTCAGCCGGCCGGAGAAAAACTGATGATCCGGCGTGGCTCACCCGAAAAGCAAATGTTTCACAGAACGGCCGAATAGATATTGCCCTCGCCGGCGTCTCTCGCCTCGAGCGTACTGATCCTGAGCTTCTTTTCATTGAGATAGATATCGCCGTTGCTGCCGTACGGAACGAAAATATCGACGGCCGTACCCTGCGGAGCGTCGGAGGTTATTATCAGCGAGCCGGAAAAGTACATATCGGACGTGTTGGCGCAGCCGCAGTAAATATTCTCGTTCGTCCACATAAACGCCGGCGTGCGCGGAAGCTCTTTTACGAGGATCGCTCTCGCCGATCTCGCAGGAAGCGAAAACGAAAGAAAAGACTGTCCGCAGGCAAGAAGCTCCCCCGTTACGGCATCATGAAACAGGCTCGGTTCGGTGGCTTTCAGTATTTTTTCGTCGGAAAAATCGTCAAGATTATAAAACACGTGCATCTCCGTCCTGACCGATTTGTCGGGAATAACGGCCACGGTGTGCGTGCAGTAAGGATATTCCCAGAAATCGACCGGTCGGCAAGCGATGCCGGACGGAGGCAGGATTCTGAGAAGCATTTCTTTTCTTTTTTCCGGAAGCTTCTCCAGATCGTCGCCGGAAATAA
>CADBOE010000176.1 GCA_902796205.1 uncultured Ruminococcus sp.
ACCGTTTACGAGGCGAAGCTCGTTTACCGCACCAAACAGTACGGAGACCATATCCGCACGTTCTGCATGAATCCTTACGGTCACGTCGTCACTGAAAACGTCGACGGCTGCATCACGGTAAACGGACACAGCTATTCGGCCAGGGAACTGAGAAGCGGCAACACGAATTTCGCTCTCCTCGTCAGCAACCGTTTTACCGAGCCGTTCAACGAGCCGTACCAGTACGGGAAACGGATCGCGTCGCTTTCCAACATGCTCGGCGGCGGAGTGCTCGTCCAGCGCTTCGGTGACCTCGTCCGCGGCGTCAGGACTAACGAGCACCGGCTTGCGAAAAGCTTTACGAAGCCTACGCTGCAGGCGACTCCGGGAGATCTGTCGCTCGCGCTTCCGAAGCGTCATTTGGACAATATCATCGAAATGATATACGCCCTCGACAAGCTCGCTCCCGGAACGGCGAATCACGACACTCTGCTTTACGGAGTCGAAGTCAAATTCTACAGCGCGAGACTTGCGCTTTCGAAAAAGCTCGAGACAGAGATCCCGAACATGTACGCGTGCGGCGACGGAGCCGGCATTACGAGAGGCCTTTCGCAGGCGGGCGCGTCAGGCGTGCACGTTGCAAGGCAGATAGCGGCGTCAGTCTGATTTATTATTTCTGGAGGTTACAATTATGAGCGACAGCAAAAATGAAGTCAGTGAGATCGAAAGGCCGAAAAGGATCGGAGTCCTTACTTCCGGCGGTGACGCGCCGGGAATGAACGCGGCGCTCAGGGCCGTTGTCCGCTCCGGGATCTACAGGGGTTTTGAAGTTTACGGGATCCGCAAAGGATACGAGGGACTTCTCAGCGGCGACATGTACGAGATGAATCTCAGATCTGTTTCGGACATAATGAACCGCGGCGGAACGATCCTTCAGACTGCGCGCTGCCCTGAATTCGTGACCGAGGAAGGCGTGAAGCGCGGTTACAGAATGGCGAAGGTGTTCAAGCTCGACGCGATAGTGGTCATAGGCGGCGACGGCTCTTTCCGCGGCGCGAGGGATCTTGCCCGTCAGGGGATGAACGTGATCGGCATACCGGCGACTATCGACAACGATATAGATTCTACCGATTATACGATCGGCTTCGATACCGCGCTGAATACTGTAAAAGACGCTATCGACAAGATAAAAGACACGGCTTATTCTCACGAGCGCTGCAGCGTAGTAGAGGTCATGGGAAGAGGCGCTGGCTATATCGCACTGAGCTGCGCTATCGCCGACGGCGCCGAGGCGTGTATTCTGCCTGAGCAGGAATTTGACATAAACACGGATATAATCAAGCCTATAATCGGCTGCCGCAACCGCGGAAAGCACCATTACATCGTCATCATCGCCGAAGGCGTGGGCGGAACGATGGAGATCGCGAAGCAGATCGAGGATATCACCGGCATTTCCACCAATGCGACGATATTGGGTTATCAGCAAAGAGGCGGAAGCCCGACGGTGAAGGACAGAGTCGCCGCCAGCATGATGGCCGTGAAAGCAACTGAGGTGCTTTCGCAGGGCGGTTCGAACAAGATAATCGCTCTAAAGAACGAGAAATACGTCGCATACGACATAGAAGAAGCTCTTAACATGAAGAAGCAGCTCGACCCGGAAATGATCGAGGCGAGCAAGATGCTGTCGCTCTGACGTTCCGGATAGATTCTGTACGGAGGGGAGTAATATTTTCGGTTATACCAAGGCTTTTCTGCCTGACCTCAGGATAAGGGAATACGATAAATACAAAGCGTATTATTGCGGCGTATGCAGAGCGACGGGAAAGCTGCTCGGGCAGCGGGCGAGACTTTCATTGACGTACGAATCCGCCGTGCTCGCCATGCTCGTCGATTATTGCGTGTGCGAATCTCCCGGAACCGTAAAAAATGGCAGATGCGTCGTTCATCCGGCGAAAAAGCGGCCTTACTTCACCGGGACGCCGGGGATTACTTACGCTGCAAGGGTGAATATTATTCTCGCGTCGCTTTCCGCCGAGGATCATGCCGCGGACAACGGCTCCCTCAAAAGCAGGGCAGCAGTTTCCGCATGGAAAAGCGCCGTCAGAAAAGCTTCCGGGGAGCTGCCGGAGCTGTATGCGTATATCAGAGACGAGCTTTCCGCCTTGCGGGAGCTGGAGAAAAGCGGATGCAGGGACGTTGACGACTTCGCCGCGCCGTTCGGCCGTATTCTCGGCCGGATCTTTACCGTCGACGGTATGATAAGCGAACGTTATTCAGATCCGATGTACCGCCTCGGCTTTTCTCTCGGGCAGTGGATCATCCTCATAGACGCTCTCGACGACAGAAGCAGGGACCGCCGGAAGGAAAATTATAATATTTACAACCTGATACACGGCAACGCCGCTCTGTCCGAAACAGACGATACTGTGAGGCTCAGATGTATGCTCGAGGCCTACGATTGCTGGAATGAGATCAAACGGCTTCGTAACAGTGAAGACTATACGGAACCCGTAACGGAAGGATTTATGGAAAACCTTTTCGCCGAGGGGCTCCCGCACGCAGACAGGACGGTCTCGGAAGCCGCGCAGGAGGCCGGCAGTGAAAACGGGCGGAAAAAGAACGGAAAATCAGCAGCTGAAAAAGACCGTGTGAGCGGGGAGGAAGCAAATGGACCCGTATAAAGTATTAGGCGTGCCCGAAAATGCTTCCGACGAGGAAATCAAAAAAGCCTACCGCGAGCTTGTCAAAAAATATCATCCGGACAGATACCGCGACGATCCGATGGCGCCGGTCGCCGAAAAGAAGATCAGAGAGGTCAACGCCGCGTATGATATGATACGTGATATCCGTTCCGGAAAGCGGCCTTCCTATTCGGCTTCTGACGGTTCCGGAGCCGCTGGTCGTTCAGGAAACACAGGTTATTCCGGCGGTTACGGCACAGGTGCCGGAAGCGCTAACAACGCGTCATACGGTACGTATTTCAATGAAAAATACAGGCACGTGATCGAATTGATCAACGGCGGTTACGTGATACAGGCTTACAGCACGCTCCTTTCCGTTCCGGAGAATATGAGGGACGGAGGCTGGTACTTCCTCATGGGCGCGGTAAACGAAAGGCTCGGCCGTTATTCGGGAGCTTATACGTGTTACCGGACGGCGGCGGCAATGGAGCCTAACAATAACGTTTTCACGGCCAAAGCGGCTCAATTTGAGCAATTCACGAGGCAGTACGCGCAGCGTGCTCAGGAAAGGACAGGCACCGACGATTATTGCTTCTCTGCAAGAGATTGCTGCTTTCCTTTCATTTTCTGCTGCTGAAGGCGCGGCGTCGCCCCCGGCGCATTTTTCACGAAAGATTTACAAGGTAATTTCATATGAATGATAAAGTATTCAAAACTCTCGAATTTGACAGGATCATAGAATCGGTGGCGTCGCTTTGCACGTGTGAGCTGTCGAAAAAGTACGCTTATGAGATAATTCCGCGTTCCGACCCTGACGAGGTTGAAGCTCTGCTTTCCGAAACCGAGGACGGCGTCAGCTGCATTCTGAAACGCGGCAGTCCTCCGTCTGCCGGAATCAGGGACCTCGGCGGAACCTTGAAGCGGGCCGAAACGCTGTCGGTCCTGACGGGCGGAGAGCTGCTTTCCGTCGCCGCAATGCTTACTGCGGTGCGGAGGCTCAAATCATATTACGGGTCGGATTCACGCGACGGCGGGGTGGCAGGCGACGAGGCAAACGCCGTCGGATCGAGGATCGGGGAGCTGACTCCCGTTTATTCGCTTGAGCAGAACATCACAAGGTGCGTTATTTCCGAGGACGAGATAGCGGACGACGCAAGCGCGGCCCTCGCCGGCATCAGGAGAGATATTTTCCGGCTTCAGGGTTCGATCAAGGATAAGCTCAATGAACTGACGCATTCGCAAAAATATTCAAAGGCGCTTCAGGACAGCATAGTCACCGTCAGAAGCGGCAGATATTGCGTGCCGGTCAAAATCGAAAACAGAGCCGACGTGCCGGGAATCGTTCACGATACTTCGTCGTCCGGACAGACGCTTTTCGTCGAGCCTGCTTTCGTAGTCGAATCGAACAACAGGATTAGAGAACTCAGATCAGAAGAGCAGGAGGAAATCGGGCGCATATTGAAGGAGCTGTCCGCCGGAGTCGCGGAGAATTCCGGGATTCTCCGGAATGATCTTATACTCGTTTCTGAACTCGATCTCATTTTCGCCAAAGCATCCTACGCGCTCAGTATCAACGCGGTGAAGCCTCTCGTCGGAACAGACGGCGTCATAATGCTGAACAAGGCGAGACATCCGCTTCTGGACAAAAAGAAAGCGGTTCCCGGTACGATAACGCTCGGGATCGGTAACGCCGACGACCGTATTCCTCCGTCCGCAATGATTATTACCGGCCCGAACACGGGCGGCAAGACAGTCACCCTCAAAACGGCGGGGCTTCTTCATCTTATGGCGCAGAGCGGATTGCTGATACCCGCGGCGGAGAACAGCCGTATAAACGTTTTTGACGAGATATTTGCCGATATCGGGGACGAGCAGAGCATCGCTCAGAGCCTCAGCACGTTTTCCTCCCATATGAAAAACATCACGGAGATCATAAAGGCGGCCGGACCCGGTTCGCTGATATTGTTCGACGAGTTAGGGGCAGGCACCGATCCGACCGAAGGTGCGGCGCTTGCGATGTCTATACTCGAATGCGTTTACCAGATGGGAGCCGTCTGCCTGGCAACGACTCATTACAGCGAGCTTAAGGTATTCGCATCGACGACGCCCGGTTTCATCAACGCAAGCTGCGAATTCGACATTGAAACGCTCGCTCCGACATACAGGCTTCTGATAGGCGTCCCGGGCAAGAGCAACGCCTTCGCCATATCCGAAAAGCTCGGACTCGATCCAAACGTCGTATCGAGAGCCCGCGAATTTCTCTCCGCCGAGGATCTCAGGTTCGAGGAAATGCTTTCAGGTATCGAAAAAAACAGAACGGAAACCGAAGCCGCTCTTCAGGAATCACAGCGTTTGCTGAAAGAGGCGGCGGAAGCCGCCGCCGAGGCGAGGCGCGAGCGCGACGAATTGTTAAGAGAATCCGCCGAGTTGAAATACAAAGCGTCTGTCAGGGCGCGCGAAGCCGACAACAAAGCCCGGGCAGCTGCCGAAAAAATGCTTACCGAAATCAGAAGAGCCGCGCTGACAGGCGGCATCGAGGGGGTAAAGGCGGCGGAAGCGGCCAAACGTGAATTCGAGCAGACTGCCCGCGAGCTGGAAAACGATATCGGAACGGCATTTTCTCCGGATAACGGCGTCGATACCGGCGAGATAGATACCGGCGCGTTGAAACCGGGAGACAGAATCAGGATCGTCAGCCTCAATTGCAGCGCGGTCGTGCTCTCTCCGGCGAAAAGCGACGGATCGGTTTACGTTCAGGCCGGAGCTGTCAAATTGTATGCGAAAAAGGAAGATATCCGAGCGGATCATTCCTCCGGCGCAGCGGGGCAAAAGCGCGAAAAGCCCGATAAACGCGAGATGCGCGAAAAAGCCGGCAATACGCAAAAGAAAGACAACGTCGTCACCTCCGCCGCCAACGTCCGGTACGAAATCGACGTGCGCGGCATGACCGTGGAGGAGGCGGAAGAATATATCGAAAGGCAGATCAACGACGCCCAGCTCGCCGGAATCAGCTCCTTCAGGATAATACACGGCAAAGGAACGGGAGCTTTGAGAAGGGGAGTTCAATCATTCCTGAAAAGCCATAAAAGCGTCGCGTCGGTCCGCGACGGCGCTTTCGGCGAGGGAGATTTAGGAGTGACCGTGGCCACTCTCAAATAGCTGTTTGCCATTCCGGGCGGGAGCGGGGTGTTCAAGCGACCGGACGTTCGGGCGGATTTTTTGAATTCCGGCCGCAGATGATGCTTCAGACTGAATGCGGCTGAAGCCCCGCCGCCGGGAAGTCACCGCGACAGCAGCCTCGTCGCCGCCACAAAAACGGTCGCATCTTCGCAACAAATAACCGCTCAGATTTGCGTCTCGACAGCAGCCGGATTGCCGCCCCGACTGCCTATATTGCTGCCTATATTGTCGCGAATTTTCAGAGTGAATTCCGGTTTCGCCGGAGGAGCAAGGAATTCTTAGACTAAATTCAGATTTGGGTTCGCAAACCGGAAAT
>CADBOE010000177.1 GCA_902796205.1 uncultured Ruminococcus sp.
ATTTCCGGTTTGCGAACCCAAAGCTGAATTTAGTCTAAGAATTCCTTGCTTCTCCGGCGAAACCGGAAGTCACTCTGAAAATTCGCGTCAAAATAAACGTCAAAATAAACAGGCCCGAAAATCTGCGAAAATCAGAAAATCAGCCCGAGAAACCCGACTCCGTCCATATTCCGGGATCGAGCCAGTATGAAAGATCCTCCGGGAAACTGATCACGGCGTTGCCGATGCACGACGCCGCCGCGGCGGTATATTTTTCGCGTTCGTCATACGTTTCAAAAACGGCTGAACGTTCGACGGGCCTTATATCGAGACGCGGCCAGACGGCTTTCGCAGCTTCGGCGAACACGAAAAGAGCTCCGTCGTACATTCTGGCGCGTCCGGCGTCTTCTATCCTCAGCTCAGTTTCGCGCCGCTCCAGTATGGTACTTATTCTTTCTTTCAGCTCTTTTTTCTTTTTGATGGTGATCCCTGTAAGCAGCCCCGACGGATCCCGGATTACAAATTTATACTCGTCTGTTGCGGTAATGATTTCCGCCTGAACGCCGGTAAGAAAGAATGCTATGAGCATTTTCATCCCGCCGGACGCTCTCGCCTTAACGTGCGGGACGAACGCCGAGGCCTCCCCTCGATAACAGCGCTGTCCTCAGTAAAAACGGCCTTTCCGGACAGTCTTGTCAGAACGTCCGCTTGAGCGTCGTATCTGCAAATCTGCAAATAAGGCGTTTTTGAGAGCTCGGCATACATGCGCTCGCTTTTGAGCATCAGAAAATAAAGCGCTCCGCCCTTTTCGAAAGCGAAAGAAAAGCGCCTCACCTGCGGTCTTCCGTCGAGTCCGACCGTTCCGGCATACAAAGCGTTTTCTTCCGGAAGAACAGCCGTCAGAGCGCTGAGATATCGCCCTGCGCCGATTAATTCAAGAATAGATTTATAAGCGTTCTTCATGAGTCGTAAAAATCATTTCCGGCCGCGGTCACGGGACGTACCGTTTCCGGATAATCGAAAATGAGATCGTTTCCGGCATTGGCCTCGAGATAGTCCGAAAAGTCTTTCGCGTACCACTTCGCGAGGCCCAGATCGTGCATGAGGCAGCGGCCGCAATTCTCCGGAGCGGTGCCCGGGACCGATGATGCGTCGGCGACGTCGCGGAATGCGCGAAGAATCAGTCCGTAAATATCGCGTGATTCTCTTTTTCCTTTCAGGATCAGATAAAAACCCGTGAGGCAGCCCATCGGCCCCCAGTATATGACGTCGTTCTTCCATTCCGGATCGTTTCTGAGAAAGGTCGCGATAAGATGCTCGAGAGAATGCATGGCCGCGACGTCGATGACGGGCTCTGTGTTGGGCCTTTTGAGCCTGATATCATACGTGGTGACCGCGTATTCTCCAAGAAAGTCCGTTCTGCTGACGAATATGCCCGGAACAATGCGGGTGTGGTCTACCGAAAAGCTTCTGATCAATTCCATTTCCGTCAATCCTCCATTTATTATTTCTGTTTTCTGTTCTTCCTTATTACGACAGCCGCGGCGCAGGCAACTGAAATGGCGGCAACCCCGGCAAGGATCCCGAGAGCGATCTTCAGGCCTTTTCCGTTATTATCGGCGTCGGTCGGAACGTTCCCGTTATCGTCCGCCGCGGGCTCCGTCCCTGCTTTGAACTCATACGAGCCTCCCCCGACCTCGTACATATATTCGCCTTTATCCGAAATTCCGACGTATCTGACGGTATCGGAGGATTTCCCGAATATATTGACGCCCGATTCGGTGATTCCCCTGAAATCCGCCGCGGGAATCAGGACCGTTGCGGTGGAATTGGACGGAACCTGAACGTTCCACGTAAGCGTGCCGTTTTCGTATTTCCAGTCGGAAACGCAGCTGCCCGCGAGAGCCTCCACCCTGGATTTAACGTAGGAAAGTCCGCTTTCGATTCCGGGGCGGTACGTTATCGTTTTATAACCCGCGCCGGTGGCTCTGATGCCTCCGAGTCCCTGAAACATCCAGCATGCCGGACCGCCGCCCAGCATGACGTGGTTGAGGGAATCGAAATAAGCGAGGAACTCTCCTGCGTTCGAGTTGAAATTGTTGCCTGGGGTATCCCAGTATTCCCACAGTGAAGTGGCACCGTGGTCGAGC
The DNA here is from genome assembly GCA_902796205.1 of uncultured Ruminococcus sp. Classification (GTDB taxonomy): domain Bacteria; phylum Bacillota; class Clostridia; order UBA1212; family UBA1255; genus UBA1255. The sequence continues at coordinate 2,130 of CADBOE010000177.1, forward strand.
ATAAAGCCGAAAGAGCATTTTTCCGGCGAGACCGTCATGTCGAGAAGGAGCTTGTGTTCGTTGGCGGCGGACAGAGCGTCGTAAATCGACTTTGTGCCCAGCACGCCCGTTCCGAGGACGCGCCCTTTCGAC
>CADBOE010000178.1 GCA_902796205.1 uncultured Ruminococcus sp.
CCGTCTATCGAGTAAAAGAGCAGCTTTCTGAAAGACCATTTCGTTTCCCCCGCGGCGCGCTCTATATTCTCGTATTCGAGCCATTTGGTCCTGAAGCCGACCCAGCTGAATATACCTTTTGAAAATCTGTTATATTCACGCATGCTTACGATGGCGTCGACCATTTTTCTTTTCATCATCCTGAAATCCCGCGCGCCGTCCACTATCTCTGTTTTGCTGAGCTTTCTCATGAGCCGGTAGAACATTCTCGCGAAAAACGATCTGATGACCGGCTCGCCCTTTCTGGTCACTCTCCGTGAGCCGACGCAGTCATATTCGCCCGTGTCAAGGATGTCGATCATTTCCGGAATGAGCTCCGGCGGATCCTGCAGATCCGCGTCCATAATGGCCACGAGATCTCCGTTTGCGGCCTCAAGTCCGGCAAACATTGCGGCTTCCTTTCCGAAATTCCTGGAAAACGATATGAACTTCACCCGTTCGTCGGCAACGGCCAGCGATTTGATTATATCCGCCGTTCCGTCGCCGGAGCCGTCGTCGACGAAAATGAATTCAAATCCGCAATCTTTTTCGCAGCACCGATCTGCCACCGCGCACACGGCCGGATAAAACAGCGGCAACACCTTTTCCTCGTTGAAACAAGGGACAATTATACTTACAAGTCTCATTTCAGGAATCGCTCCTCCCCTTCCTCCAGTCCGAGCTTCCGGATCAGCTCCAGAAAGTCTTCAGGAGGCTTGCACGAAAAACACATTTCCTCTCCCGTTGCCGGATGCCGGAGAATCAGCTTCCCGGCGTGCAGCGCCTGTCCTTCCATCCCGCGGGTGTTTTTATACCCGTAAACGTGATCTCCCACGACCGGATGGCCTTTATAACTCAGATGCACCCTGATCTGATGAGTGCGTCCCGTATCGAGGCTCAGCCTCAGCAGCGTTGTACGGCTCGTGCCGGACGACGCCAGCTTCTCAAAATACGTAACGGCCGTTCTCCCGTTTTTCACGACGGCCATTTTCTTTCTGTCCTTCGGGCTTCGCCCTATGGGAGCGTCGATCACGCCGCTCTCTTCTTTGATCATTCCCTCCGCGGCCGCAAGATATATCCTGTGCATTTCGCGCGTCCTGAGCTCCTCGGACAGAACAAGGTGCGCGGTGTTGTTTTTCGCGGCAACGATCAGTCCCGTGGTGTCCCTGTCTATCCTGTGAACGATACCCGGACGGATCACTCCGCCAATTTCCGAAAGATCGCCGCAATGATGCAAAAGGGCGTTTACAAGCGTTCCGTTGTGATTGCCCGCCGCCGGATGCACGACCATGCCGCGGGGCTTGTTGACGACGATAATGTCGCGGTCCTCGTAAATAACGTCGAGCGGTATGTTTTCCGGCAGAGCCTCGTATATTTCCGCCGGCGGTATTGACGCCTCGATGATGCTTCCGGGCTGAACGGATGCTCCGGCCTTGACCGTTTTACCGTTTACGGTCGCCAGGCCTCCGTCTATCAGCTTCCTCGCCCTGCTCCTGCTTTCTATGCTTTCGGGAAAAAGCTCCGTCAGTACGACGTCGAATCTTCCGCCGCCCTCGCAGACCGCGCTGAGGAACGTTTCTTCCTGACCGTCGTACAGGCCGTCGTTTTCAGCGGAAATATCATCCGTCATTTTCAGCGTCCTCCGGATGCTCCTTTTTCCGGCCTTTCGACATCAGCCTCACGATCAGGCTGTCCCCGCGGAATACCGAATCGTCGCTTTTACCTGACGCCAGAACGGAAATGACGAGCAGAACGCAGCCGATCGTGATGGACGAATCGGCGACGTTGAAATTCGGAAATTCGTATTTGAATATCCATACGCGTATGAAGTCGATAACGAAACCGCGGAAAACCCTGTCGATAAGATTCCCGACAGCGCCGGTGATCACCATTGCCATCGAAACCTTAAAAAGGACCTTTCTGCCCTGAAAAAACAGAAAAGCGAGAAATATGCACGTCACCGCCGTTACGGCCGAAAGAATTCCCGTGTGACTGCTCATGAATCCCCACGCGGCCCCGGTATTGTGAACGTGCGATATTTCGAGCAGGCCCGGTATGAGGACGACCGACGAGCCGTATTGTATATTTTTATATACCGCCGCCTTCGTTATCTGATCCAGCGCGATCACAAAAACGCTGACAGCGGCGAAAACAATTATATCCTTGATGATCCCTTTGCTTTTATCACTCATTCAGGCTCTTCTCCGTATATTGAAAATTATGACAGATACCAGTTCCACACGTTCGCGTAAAGGTTCCAGGGCTCCTCGCCGGCCGTCTCGTCGGCGAACAGTCTTTCGGACGTCAGCATCCGTCCGCGCCTGACGTAAAGTCCCTCGAATGGCAGCGTTTCACGCAGGCTGTCGTAGATACCGGCCAGTCCCTCCCCGAACGAAGCGGAAAACGATTCGCACGAAGCGGCACCGCTTCCGGAAGAACGCCAGCTTCTTTTGAGACCGCGCACGGTCGCCGCGAGTCCGCCGATATCCGACCCATTATAATTTAAAACGCCGCCGTTTGCAAATACAGGCTCGAGATCGGGGCAGAACGACATATTAAGTCGCATGAAGGCATAATCATAGTCGCCCGACAGAAAGCCGCGCGGAAAATCGAGTCCGTTCACCGCGGCGACGTTGGCTTTTATGCCGACGGCCTTCATCTGACTCACGACGCTGTCGCACGTCTGGATCAGCTCGACGTCGGAAGCGTCGACAATAAAATTGAACGTAAGAGGAGCGTTTTTTTCGGTATCGTCCGCTCTGTACCAGGCCGTGTTTCCGCCCTCGTGGAAATAGCCGCATTTGCCGAGCAGCTCCGTCATAAGCGTTTCCGACGCCGGTGCGATCTCCGCTTTCTTCCTGAAAATATTATTGTCGAGTCCGGGCCAGTCGTATGCCTTTCCCTCTCCCGACACGGTGCGCTGTATTATCCGCTCCCTGTCGATCAGAGCGCTGACCGCCCGCCTCATATCGATGTTCAGAACCGTTTCACGCGAAGTTCGCTTCTGTATCACCGACTCCGTTTCGCTTATCCTGTACGTGACGTTTCCGCCCGTATAGACGTACGGTACCATGCAAATAAGCGAATTGCCGTCGAACGATTTCGAATCGTAGCCGAGTATGGAGCCGTATTTGACTGCGCCGTCGCCCGTAAGCGTGATCAGGTCGCAGCCGGATACCGCCATCTCATCCGCGCTCCTGTAAAACCTGATTATTATCCCGTCGATTTTCGCTTTTTCCCCGTGATAATAGGCGTTGCGCCCGTATTCCGCCTCGGAGCCGGCGCCGTTTACCGAAACGAAACTGAACGGACCTGTCCCGGCCGGGAATGAAGAGCCCGTCTCAGATGCCTTCAGCACCGGAAAAAACAGCTTCCACGGAAAGCATCCGTCAGGCTCGGCGAGAGTGACGACGACCGTTCCGGCGTCGGGAGCTTCACATTTTTCGACGTTTTCAACGCATTGCGAATATATCCCTCCGCCGGATTTCAGCGCATCCACCGTCGCGGCGACGTCACCGGACGTGAGCGGCGTTCCGTCGGAAAAAAGGACGTTTTCGTTCAAAGTCAGCGTCCAGATTTTTCCGTCGCCGGAAGACCAGTCGGAGGCAATGACGCCCTCCGGCACCATCGACGGGCCGAGCCGTATAAGAGGTTCATAGAAGAAAGCCGAGGCATATACGAGATCTTCGCTGACCGCCCGGAGGGGATTGAATCCGCCTTCTCCGAGAACCGCCACCGTCATCGTTCCTCCCGATGCCGCGGGCTCCGAGCCGGGAGTCGCCGTTTCCTCAGGAATCTCCGGAACGACAGTATTCCGGGGAAATACGTAATCGCTCGCGCACGAGCAAAGCATGATCGCCGCGGCGGCCAGAGCCGAGGCGGCGGCAAATATTTTTTTGAAATTGACGCCGCGCAGGCCGCGGCCGCTTCCGTTTTTCAGCATTCTTATCATCTTTCCGGCGGTCCTATAGATCTATACCGATGAACGCCGCCATTGCCCCCGAGCCGGCGCCGTCGCGGCGGTGGGAGAAAAACCGTTCAGCGTCCGAGTACGTGCATGCTTCCGACGCAAAAATATTGTCTCCGGAAAGTCCGGCTTCGAGCAGAGTTAATTTTACGCAGCCCGGCATATCCACGTGCCAGCGGGGGTCGGAGGGATCGCCCGACGGTCCGGAGAGAAGTCCCGCGCTCCTGAGCTCTTTTTCCCCGAACGCGTCGCAGAACCGCTCCATGACGTCTCTTCTTACTTCAAAATGCTTCATCGATATGGCCGGTCCGATTACGGCGCGCATCGTGCGCGGCTCCGACCCGAATTCGGCCGTCATCCGCTTCACTGCGGCGGATGATATTTTCAGGCAGGTCCCCTTCCAGCCCGAATGTACGGCGCCGACGGCCGGTCTGCCGGGATCGGAAAGGAGAACGGGCGTACAGTCGGCGTGTGTAGTCGACAGCATTATGCCCGGAACGTCCGTGATCAGAGCGTCGAAGCCGTGCTCGAGAAGCTCCCGCGGTATTTCTTCCGTCACTCCCGCCCCGCGAAGACCGGCGGTTACGCGAAGCACGGATGACCCGTGCACCTGCGGCATGCGCGTCACGGCTCCGACGTCCGTCCCCAGCGCGGAAGCGGCGATCCTGTAATTCTCAGTCACGTTTTCCCGGACGCCGCCGGGCTCCCGCGAAAAGCTGAGATTCAATGAATGCTCCGGCATTGGCGACACTCCGCCGCCGCGCTCTGAAAAGGCGGCCGTTATCCCCGGCCCGAAAAAATCATAAAAGATCATTTCGCCATTCCCCGCAGAAGTGCGATCTCCCTTCCGTAGCCGTCAAGCTCATTCGGCGTCTCGAGATAGAAAGGAAGCGTCCTCAGCGCCGGATGGTTCACGATTTTTTCGAAGGCTCCGAGTCCTATGAAACCCTCCCCTATCTTCTCATGCCGGTCCTTGCGGCTGCCCATCGGATTTTTGGAATCGTTCATATGTATCGCTTTCAGTCTGTCTATGCCAATCACGCGGTCAAATTCCCCGAGCACGCCGTCCAGATCTCCGGCGATATCATATCCGCCGTCGAAAACGTGGCACGTATCGAGACATACGCCGAGCTTTCCGGAGAGCTGTACGCCGTCAATGATCCTTCTGATCTCACCGAACGTCGAACCGATCTCGCTGCCCTTTCCGGCCATGGTCTCGAGCAGAACGGTCGTCGTCTGATCCACGGTGAGAATATTATTCAGCATCTCCGTTATAAGCTCCGTTCCTTTATCCACGCCCTGCCCCACGTGGCTCCCCGGATGAAAATTATACAAGTTTCCGGGAGTATATTCCATGCGTCTCAGATCGTCGGCCATCGTTCTCGCGGTAAATTCGCGCACCTCCGGACGTTCGGCGCACGGGTTCAGCGTATAAGGCGCGTGAGCAAGGATCTTCGCGAATCCGTGTTCCTCCATGAACCGGCAGGCTTCGCGGGCGTCCTCCGGGTCAACGTCCTTCGCGGCTCCCCCGCGTGGATTTCTCGTAAAAAACTGAAACGTATTCGCCCCGATGGAAACCGCCTCACGGCACATATTCATATACCCTTTCGAATTTGAAAGATGGCATCCTATATCTATCACGATTCCTGTCAGCCCCGCTTTCTTCCGCTTCAGTCAAGTCCGCAATTGAATATCATCCCGCCGTACAGCCCGAGTGCGAGAGTGGCGTCGGCGGACGTTCCGAATTCAACGCTCTGCCACGAAGGCTCCGCGCAGTCAAACTGCCGTTCGGCGATAGCGTCGTCAGTAAGCGCATCCGACACGAACAGGCGGCCCTTTCCTTTTACGAGAGCGCGGAAAACGTGCCTCCCCCGCTCCACGAACAGCCCCTGATAAAGCCTTCCTGCGCCGGCGCACGCGCGCCCTTTTTCGAACCATACGTCGCCGTCCTCGGTCCAGAATGCGCGCCCCTGCGAAAAATCAGCGTTCTGGAAAAACGAAGCGGAGCGTATCGGCGTGTCGGAAAGGAAATTGACCACTTTCACGCAGAGCATATCGGCCGGCGAACGGTATTCGTTGTTGAAAATGCGAACGTTCTTGACCGGCGACCAGTCGTCCGTTTCGCTATTGTCGAAGGGCATTTTTCCGTTGTACGGATTGTCGGGCCACGTTCCTACCGAATACCCGCCCTGCAGCACGCAGTCATAAACGTTTATATCATGTATTTCCGTGCGTTCGATCTCAGGGTCG
>CADBOE010000179.1 GCA_902796205.1 uncultured Ruminococcus sp.
GGCTGAGGCTCGTCGGTCTGCGGCTGAGGCTCGGCGACTTCGACGGTCGCGGGAGCGAGATCGGTCACAGGCGTATATCCGTCGTTCTCGAGAACGTAGATATCGAACGCGCCGGGTTTAACGACGCCGTTTTCGTCCATTACGGAGTCACGGTCGTTGACCTGCATTCCGTCGAACGGGAGAACGAATTCGCCGCCCTCTGTTCCGACGTAGAACCATACGAGAGAAGAAGTGCCCTCGGTTCCGGGGACTTCGCCTTTCCTGTAAACGCCGACCCAGTCTTTCTCACCGAATTTACCGGTGACTTTGATGACGAGCTTGCCTTCCTCGTTGACAGACGCCTCGATAGAAAGCGGCTGCTCTTCGGTGGAGGGCTGGGGCTCGGAAGCGGCTCTCGTATAATTGACTTCAAAGAAAGGAACCTCTTCTTCTCCGATGAGAGCGATCATTTCGAGCTTGTGCGTTCCCTCTTCAAGAGGAACGTTTCCGCTGCAGCGCTGGCCGTTTCCGCTCGCCTCTCCGAACAGATTCTTGCCCGCTCCCATGATGGCGTCGGTATCAGCGCCGGGGCCGCCCTTGAGACCGTCAACGTATATGATCTCTCCGCCGTCCGTCCTGTATCCGAATCTGTTGACCGGATAGTTCGAAGCCACCCAGCCGTGGAAGAAGAACTCGGACGCTTCGTTTCCGACCTCCGCGGTCACGGGGCTCGTCTTGTCGACAGACGTTCCGCCGACCTTTACGTCGTCAACGTTCACGTGATATTTAAGCTCTTCCGTCGCGGTGTACTTGACGGTCCAGACGAGGACCTGCTTGTCGCCATATATCGCGTAGATCTCGGCGGTGTGCGATCCGGGAGTGATGCCGGTAAGGATCTCGAAGCGGGACGCGTAAACCTCATCTTCATTGAATACGCCCTTCAGGTGAGCGACAATTCCGGCATCCTCGTACCTGTCGTAATATTTCATCTCTCCGCCGTCAATAACGAGGCCGTATTTGTCAAGAGCTTCGTTGTTGCCGTACCAGCCCCAGAAGCGGATCTGCTTGCCGATGAGGTCCTTCAGATCCTCGGAGATCTCTGTCACTTCCGCGTTGCCTCCGACGAGGGCTTTGTCGGCGCCGTCGACGGTGACCTGATCGCGCGAGCTGCCTTCCTTGAATTTCTTGATCTTTATTTCAACGGGCTTCACGTCACTGACCGGCGTATAACCGTCGTTTTCAAGAATGTAAATAACGTACTCGCCGGGGACGACGGCACCCTTGTCGTCGACAACAGACGGATCGTTGAACGTCACGGCGTCCGACGGGATAAGATATTCGCCCGCGCCGCCGCTTGCGTTAATATAGAACCACGCAACGGATGCGGTCTCGCCGCCGGGCTCGGTTCCTTTTTTGTAAACGGCCAGCCAGTCTTGATCGCCGTACACGCCGTCGATACCGACAACGATCTTGCCCTCGTCGTTGACGTAAGCTTCCATCGTGTGAGGATTCGCCACAAAATAGCTGTCCGCGGTCAGCTGTCCCGCGACCGTGAAATTGAACGGATCGCCGGAATAGATGAATTTCGAAGTGTCGGGAGCATCAATGAGCGGAAGAACCAGATAAGGTCCTTTGTCGACGAGAGTGGGATCTTCGCCGCTCTTGGGGAACTGCTCGGTATAATCCGGATTGGTAAGAGTGAACTTGAGAATGTACGTTCCGGCCGGAAGCTGTTCGTCGAGGTTCAGCATCACGGCGGGATCGTTATCGCCGTTCGACGTAACGGATACGGACTTTATCGGAGCTTTTGTGAACGAATTCTCGGGATTCTTCTCAAAGTTGAAGAGCTCGACCTTCCATTCCGCCTTGGGACCGTTGCCGAGCGAAGGATTCGAAGCCCAGTAATGGAAGCTGACGCCTTTTACAGGCGCCGCCGTGGTGAACTCGACGTACTGCGTGGGAGTAGATTTGTTCAGCCATACTCCGAGGCCCTCGGCGCCCTTGCTGACCTGATAATTCGTGTCGAACGTGTATTCGTTCGTGCCGGGGAATTTGATGAAGAACGTGGTGTCTCTGTCGGTACTGATCTTGTCGTTAAGTCTTACGATCTTGCCGTCAGCCAGCTTGGCCACGCCGCAAACCTCGTTGATGCCGGAAAGTCCTGTGAGCGGAACCGTGATGTTGAATCTGCTGATGCTGCTCTTTGCCCAGTCGCCGCCCCAGCTTTTAACGGCATTCGCCGTCGCTTCATCGGCTATCAGGAAAGAGTCGTCGAAAACAAGATTTCCGTTCAGGCTGTAGCCGAACTGCACGACGTCCTGAAGGAAAGCAGTCCATCCGTAAAATCTGATCGTCTGACCGCCGTACATCTCGCCGTCGATAATGCCGTTTTCGTCGGCAAACGCGAGAATCTTGGTCCTTGCATAATTCGGAACGCCGCCGTCTACCGTGGTGTTGAACGAGTTTTCGTTCCAAAACACAGCGTCGAAGCTTTCGCCGACCTGAGTGCTGTTCGGATCGTTGAAATTCAGAACCGCAGCTTCGTCAGCGCCCGCGAGAACCGTAAAGAGACCCGTCGCCAATGCAAGCGCGACGAGAATAACTAAAACTTTTCTCATATATATACCTCCTGAATATTTCGGAAACAGCCGCGTGCCTCCGATATGCCTTTTAATTATATCAAACACGCCGGAGCAGCGCAATAGCTTTTCACGTGTTTTTGGCGTGATTTTCCGGCATTTTCCGCTCATTGCGGAGTTTTTTCCGTTTTTCCGGTTTCGCTTTTCCGATATCTCCGGCCAGGATCCGGCTCGTTTTTACGGATTCACGAATGACGGCGGTTTCGCGCGTGAAACGACCCGCGGATTGTACAGATCCAGGGCGGAGTTCCGTAATTATGATACCTGCCCCTGCCGACAAAAACGGGTGGGACGCTTTTTCAAATCGGATCCGGACCAAAAAAACCGGGACTACATTTCTGTAATCCCGGTACTGTTTCGTCAATCAGTCAGTAGATTGACTCCGGCTGCCTCCGTCAGAAGCTGCGCTTCCTGGAGAATACGACCGCGGCACCCATTGCGAGCACGGCGATGATCGCGATCATGGCAATGACTGCGTCGCCGGTCTGCGGCTGGGTCTGGGGCTGAGGCTCGTCGGTCTGCGGCTGAGGCTCGGCGACTTCGACGGTCGCGGGA
>CADBOE010000180.1 GCA_902796205.1 uncultured Ruminococcus sp.
CGGCATTTTTCTCAAATTGCGGCTGAAACCGCTCCAAGATTTTCAGCCGCAAACGGTATTTTTCTCAAAATGCGGCTGAAACCGCTCATGAAAACCGTGGTCTGTCCCCCGTTGCAGTTGTCCCAAACGAGACATTTCGACGCTGCGCAACCCGGGTCTGTCCCCCGTTTCATTTTCCTTCGGTGCAATTAAGTCTGCCGGTCCGTCCGCTGATCCGGGGGGTCCGTGCCGAACCGCCGGACGGTCAGAACGCGAGCAACACCGTGCTGACAACAGCTATGACAAGCGCGAGAAAAGATCTCCACGTGAATTTTTCTTTTTGAAGAAGAGAAATCAGGAAAGAGAAAACGATGACTCCGCCCGTAACCATCGGATACTGGATAGACGCCGGAAGCGTCATAAGCGCTATGAGCAGGAGAAGATTGCCTGCCGTATTCAAAATTGAATTGCCCGCCGAAAGAGCTATCGATCTTATGCCGAGCCTCAGAGCGGAAGGCTTTTTGACAAGCACTATCGCGGCGCAGATAAGAAACGACGTCATGTGCGTATAAGCGAGATAGTTGCCGTTTTCGAGCGCGTCGGCTCCGGATTGATGGATCTTGGCAAGCACGCCGGACATGCCGTTGAAAAAGAAAATACCGGCGTAGTAGAAATATGCTTTTTTATCATTCCTTTTCGTCTTATCCATTGTGAGAAAGAGCGAGGCGGCAATGAGAACAACGCACAGCACCTTCAGGAAAGTAAGCGATTCGTTGTAGAATATAATGCCGAACACGAACGGAAGCATCATACCGCCGAGCATGGAAAAAACGGAATAGACCGAAAGATTGATCGTGCTGAATGCTTTTATGCTGCAATATGACATGATTATGCCGTTCAGTCCGCTCAGAAAGGCGATCAATACGGTGAAGCCTGAAAAACCGAGACGGAAGCCGGTCGTCGAAAGCGAGATGATAATGCCGATCAGAGACGAATAAGCAGTGAAGCAGAAAGAGGATATCGCCCCCGAGCCTTCGATCTTCTGAAAATTCTGCTGAAAGAAAAACTGGAGCGAAAACAATAGCGTAGATATTACTATAAGCACATATGCCATACGAAAAGCTCCTCTGAAATGAAAAATCTCCGCTATTCAAAGCATACCGGAGATTTGTACGTGCCCGGGGGGACTCGAACCCTCGACCGACGGCTTAGAAGGCCGTTGCTCTATCCAACTGAGCTACGGGTACAAATATAAGGAGCGGGTGAAGGGAATCGAACCCTCACAATCAGCTTGGAAGGCTGATGTTCTGCCATTGAACTACACCCGCAGCACGAGGCATATAATACCATGTATGAAATATGTTGTCAACTGTTTTTTTGAAACGCTTTTTCGATTTTTCGATTTTCAGGGACGTGTTTCCGGATGCTGCTCATGACTATTTTCAGGCTGCAATCCGGACCCCCTCCGGTTATCCCGTACTTCTGCACGTGCGTTTAACGGATCGACTGTGCGGACGTCTGCCGCTTTTGAAGGACTTTTTCGCGATCAACGCATACGGATCGTCCGGACGGCGTCAATTCAAACAGCGGCGGCCGGGGCGGCGTCAATCAGGGCGGCGTACAACAGCGACAGCCGGCATCAGAGCCGGCTGCACACAGTAAATATCAATTTCACGAAAGATGATCTCATCACTCGTCATCGTTATCATCATCGTCGAAATCCGTAAATTCCTCGTAATCGCTGTCTTCCTCCTTCTCCTTCGCCTTCATCTCGGCCGCTTTCTTTTTAAGCGGAGGATCCAGATTGATAAGGAACTGCGCGAAATAAAGAGCGCAGAATATTCCGACCTTTACGAAATCATTGAGATTCGGAAAAGCGTCCACCATAAAGAACAATATTCCGGAAATCACAGCCACTATGAAGAGCACCGCCTTCGCAGCCACTTTTACGATAAATTTAGGTTCGGTGAGCCTGCCTCTGTTGTCGATGAGCGGGAAAATGAAATCTATCAGCAGCACGGAGATGAGCGCCAGGGGCATGCCGACGTACCAGAGCATCACGTTCGACAAAGTCCCTTTTTCAGACACGTCTCCGCCCGGGAAAACGTTCAGGTAAGCAAGCACCACTACCAGTATGGCCGCCATGAGAACGACCGTAAAAATATCGGTAAGCAGTTTTCTTTTTTTCATTTCCTTTTAACCTCCATAAGGTCTGTTTTAAGAATTCTCCGACCGCTCGCGGCCGGGCATCTATTTACCAGGAATAATCGCCGGACCTGCTGTCGACCGTTATTCCGTAAATGGTTTTTACAAATTCACATATTTCCCTGTGCGCGTCTTCAAAATTCTGATACTGCGGATTGCTGCAGCGCGTCAGCTCGCTTTCAGGCAGCTTTTCCATGTACGCCGCCGTCAGCATCACTTTCCGGAGATCTCCGCACCTGAAATCGGACGGGGCGTCCAGAACCGCCACCTCCATGGCCGTCCGGCCTCCGCAGGGCATAACTTTAACGATATTCGAGCAGCCGTTCTCCCTGGCCGCCGCGCTTATCATATGCTGGATCGAATGCATCGTCGCCGGAAACAGAAGCTCGTCCCGTTCCGGATTTTTGAAAACTATATAGTAAAAGCTTAAAACGGAGCTTCCTATGCATATCTGCCTGCCGGTGCGGACTCCGGGACCCTTGTACGCGAGAGGACTTTCTCCTCCGATTATAGCCTTCGGCTCGATAATGCTGAAGTTGTTCGCGGCAACGCTCCCGCCGGCGGCTTCCACGTCCGCGTCGTCCTTCCGGACCCTTCTCACTCCGCCGCCTGTGACTGCCGGAGCGCCGACGGCAATCTGCTCCGCGGGAAGAGGATTTTTTCTCGGTCTTCCCCGTTTTCTGGGCGCCGGCGCGATCGCTTCCGGCTTAGCCTGAACAGCGGGAGCGGCGGAAGCTGCCGCGGAGGAAACGCGTGAAACACCTGTGACGTTCAACGGCGAAGAAGGCAAACCCCTTTCCGTCCCGTTCACGGCGCCGGAGTACGACGGATCGCTCTGCCCGGCATATTTAAGCTGCGAAAGGAGAGATTCGGTCTCAACGGTATTTCCGTCGGACGAAACAACTCTGCGAATCACTGTCGATTTCGCAACTACAGTCGGAAGAGGATTCTTTCTCGGGCGGCCACGGCCTCTTTTTACGGTAATCTCAGGCTCCATCAGTCATTTCCCTCGCACGATTCATTTATAAATTCAGCCACAGACGGATATTTTTTCTGCTCGCCGGTACGCATATTCTTTACGGTAAGGCATCCTTCGCTCATCTCGTCCCCGCCTATTACAGCAGCAAACGGAATGCCGAGTCTGTCGGCGTAGGCGAACTTCTTCCCCGGTTTTCCCCCGCCGAGATAAGTCTCGCAAGGCACTCCGAGCCTGCGCGCTTCCGACGCGAGGCCAAGCGTATATTCAAGCGTGTCTCCCACCGGGATGAACAATATCCGTGACGGCGTCGCACGCCCGTCCGAACGTATGATCCCGGCGGCGTTCAGCTGGTAAAACAGGCGCGACAATCCGATGGAGATGCCGACGCCGGGAAGCTTCTGTTTTGTATAGTTCGAAGCAAGATCATCATACCTTCCTCCCGAGCAAACGGATCCGAGCTCCGGATAGTCGTTAAGGAAGGTTTCGTAAACCGTTCCGGTATAATAATCAAGTCCTCTGGCGATCTTCAGATCGATCGCGAATCTGTCGGCCGGAACGCCGAAAAACGCGATATTCTCACACACCTGCTTCAGTTCCTGAACGCCGAGAGCGAACAGCGGCTCCGGGATCGAAGCAGTCATTCTCTCCAGTTCGGAAACGAGCTCCTCCGTAGTTCCCCTCAGGCCGGTCAGTTTCAATACTCCGTCCGCCTGAGTCTCCGTCAGTCCGGCTTCCGCGAGCTCGGCGCGTACTTTTTCGGCTCCGATCTTGTCAAGCTTGTCGACTATCCTTAAAGTCCCGGTAGGATCGTCGATCCCGAGCGACGCAAAATAACCGCCGAGCAGCTTTCTGTTATTGATCCTGATCGTAAAACGGCCGATATCGAGAGCCTCGAACGTCGAATTTATAACGCTCACTATCTCGGCCTCGTTTATTAGGCTTAACGTTTCGCTGCCGATTATATCTATATCGCATTGATAAAATTCTCTGAAGCGCCCCTTCTGAGGTCTTTCGCCTCTGTAGACCTTTCCGATGTGATAACGTCTGAAAGGAAACACGAGCTCTCCGTAATGCAGCGCGACGTATCTCGCAAGCGGGACAGTGAGGTCGAAGCGCATAGCCATATCGGTATCGCCTTTTTCGAATCTGTATATCTGTTTTCCGGTTTCGCCGCCGCTTTTCGCAAGGAGGACCTCCGCCTTCTCGAGCACGGGCGTATCGAGAGGAATAAAGCCGAAGCTTTCAAAAGAACGCCTGATCGTATCCATCATTCCCGTAAATACGATCTGATCTCCGGGCAAAAATTCCTGAAATCCTGCCAATACAGACGGTTCAACAATTTTCGTCATTTTTTCTTCCGCTCGTTCAGACATACTGTCCTCCGTTCAAACAGGCATAAATAATCCTTTTGTTATAGTACAACAACGAGGCGGAAAATGTCAACGCTTTTTTCTTTCACCGGATTTCGCACCGCCGGGTTTCCCAGCCGGTTTCGCCTTTGCCGGTTATACCGGCGGAAGACTCGTTGACCGGGACTAATAGCTGCGGCGGAATGGAACAGCGGCGTGAAGTACAGCTGAAACAGATATGAAATACGGCAATTTGATCTGATGATAAGCATTGAAAACAAAAAAGTGACTGCACCGACGTAATTCAATGCAGCCACCCAGGTGATCCATCGGAGGCTCGAACTCCGGACACCCTGATTAAAAGCCAGGTGCTCTACCGACTGAGCTAATGGATCGTCGTACCGCTCTCGGGTACCGGGATATAATACTCTCCGGAATCAGATTTGTCAACAAAAAATTTTCGGGATTTTCCCTGAAATTTGCCTTAAATTTCAGAAATAATTTCAATGCCGGATATTTACGGAAGCAGTCGGCATTCAGCAATCGCCCTACGCCGGCCGTTTATCATCAATCTCCGATCATCAGCCCGCTACCGGCGGTCGCTCATCCTTAATAATCTTTCGGCCTTCCGCATTCGGAGCAAACTTTTCTGAGAACGCCTTTAAAATCGCCGCCGCAGTATCTGCATAGGCCTTCCCGCATATACCGTTTAGACATAATATTGAATCTGACCGATTGATACTCGCGATCATTCGCAAACAAAAAATCGCCTTTTTTAACCGCTTCCTTTAATTTGGTTGCCCAGATCCTCATTAACTTTTCATGCAGGTCAGATTCATACTCGTCATCGGTGTAAACGTACATTTTCTCTGCGGCGCTGATTCTTGAGTCGGAAAGAATGATAAATTCAATAATTTCACTTTTCACGCCCGGAATAACATAATTGTTGATCGTATTGACGATTTTTTTATCGGCATCGTCAATTACGGGGCTTCTTCTAAATGCCTTGTTGACAAGGCCGGTCACACTGTCAAGTACGGTTTTCTTCGGGCGGCTCGATTCGATTTGTTCAAGTTTTTCGCATAATTCCCGGCAGCTGACGTACTTTTTATCATCTGTTTCCCCGTCTTTACCCTTAGTGTCTTTCGCCCTGTTGACGACAGGCTTCGTTGATTTGGTCGACGGATTGTATCCGCAATTCGGGCAGCAGGTGGAAAAGAAAAACGATCCGCAATTATCACATTATTTCCCTTTATCCCCGGCTCTTTTGCCGCATTTAGGACAGAAAGCAGAATCAAAAGCGGTATGGCAGTTATAACATACGTTGTAAAATTCAAAAGCGTTACAGGCCACGCATTTCTGATTCGAATCATCCTGCAGCGTTCCGCAATACTGACATTTTTTCATTTCGTCACCCTCCGGGTAATCAGCAAATAATTAATTCACACGTAATATGGATTCGGCTTGAAGAGATAAATAAACAAATAAACCAGCCATCCGATTCCGAAAAAGCCGAAAGTAAAAAACCACACAAATCCCATTTTAATTTTGCCTTCATAGAACATATGGGCTCCGAAAAATCCCAAAAACAGGCATAAGAAAAACGCGACCCACTTATTTTTTGGTTTCCCCTGCGCCGCCGCAGTATTGTACGCAATCTGGGGCGCGAGCTGAACAGGCTGACCCATATTGTTGTACGCAACCTGAGGCACCGGCTGAACAGGCTGACCCATATTGTTGTACGCAACCTGAGGCATCGGCTGAACAGGCTGAACCATATTATTGTACGCAACCTGAGGCGCCGGCTGAACAGGGTGATCCATATTATTGTACGCAGCCTGAGGCGCCGGCTGAACAGGCTGAGCCATATTATTGTACGCAGCCTGAGGCGCCGGCTGAGCAGCCGGTCCGTTATTATACGGAAATACCGGAGGAACGGCGGAATGAGCCCGATTCACCGCCGGGCCGGGAGAAGCCGCGTCAAATGCAGAACGTGGATCATCATCCTCCTCAAGTATTTCATTGCTCCCGCATTCGGGGCAGAAAGAACTGAAATAAGTGGTTTTGCAATTCAGACAAATTTTACCCGTATCTCCTGCTTTTACGCCGCAGGCGGGGCAAAAACCCGTATCAAAAACTGTCTGGCAGCTGTTGCAGACGAATACGTTCTCGTTGCTCCCGCATTTATCGCAAAAACGGTTGGCGTCGTTATAAACGTTACCGCATCTTTTACACTTTTTCATAAAAAAGACTCGCCTCCTGTATCATCTTAAAATCCCGCCGCCTGCCGCCAGACGCGCATCGCCGTCTCATTTCAGGAAGATCCGCCGAAAGCGTTCATTCCGGACACTTCCCGTATATAGACGAAATTTTCGAGAAAAAAGTTTTTGAATAAAAAAAACAGAGCCCGTTGTCCGGGCTCTGCGTAAAAAAGCGATCGGTTTTATCAGTCTTCGCTCTCGGCGGCATTTTTCTTTGCCTCTTCGATGATCTTCTGGGCGATCATTTCAGGCACGTCCTCATAGCGGGCAAATTCCGTATGGAAGCTGCCTCTGGCCTGAGTGATGGCGCGAAGGTCGATGGCATATCTCGTCATTTCGGCCATCGGAGCTTCCGCCACGATCTCCTGAATACCGTTGCCGACGGGATTCATTCCGAGAATACGGCCGCGGCGCTTGTTCATATCGCCGATAACGTCTCCCATGTAACGGTCGGGAACGTAGATATTGGCGGTAACGACCGGTTCAAGAAGGACAGGTTTCGCTCTCCTGACGCCGTCCTGGAACGCAAGCTTCGCGGCGGAAACGAACGCGACTTCCTTCGAGTCGACGGGATGGTACTTTCCGTCGACCAGCGTCGCCTTAAGGCGGACAACGGGATACCCGGCCAGCACGCCCTTCTTGACGCTTTCCTGAAGGCCCTTCTCTACCGACGGGAAGAACTGCTTGGGAACGGCGCCGCCGAAAACGTTCTCGCAGAACTCGAGCTCATCCTTCTCTCCGGGCTCGAACTCGATGACGACTTTACCGTACTGTCCGGCGCCGCCGGACTGCTTCTTGTGAAGACCTTCCGCCGAGACCTTGCTTCTGATGGTCTCCCTGTAGGCGATCTTCGGATCGGAAATGTCGACGCCTACGCCGTATCTCGTCTTGAGCTTGCTCATGATAATATCTATATGCATCTCGCCCATACCGGAAACAGTAGCTTCGCCGGTATCGGGATTCTGTCCGAAATGGAAGGTCGGATCCTCTTCGGCAAGCCTTCCGAGGCTCGAATTAAGCTTGTCCTCGTCGCCTCGCGTTTTGGGCGTGATGGCCTGCACGATCTGAGCCTCGGGATACTCGATCGCGGGCAGCATAACGGGATTCTGCTTCGATCCGAGCGTGTCGTTCGTCTGAGTGACGCTGAGCTTCGACACTGCGCCGATATCGCCGGCGACGAGCTCGGTGACCTGCTGCTGCTTCTTTCCGCGGAGCGTGAAAATCTGCGATACACGCTCGTCGGTCTCCTTGTTCGCGTTGTAAAGAGAATTGTCCGGTTTTACGGTTCCTGAGCACACCTTGAAGATGGAAAGTCTGCCGACGAAGGGATCGACTATCGTTTTGAACACGAAAGCCACGGGCGCGCCAGCGGCGTCGGCCTTTATCTCGACGGCATTTCCGTTCTTGTCGGTTCCGGTAATCGCGGGGACCTCGGTGGGATCGGGAAGATATTCGACGATGAAGTCGAGAAGCTTCTTCACGCCGGTATTCTCGTTCGCGGCGCCGACCAGCACCGGAGCACAGGTGCACTCTATGATGGCCTTCTTGAGTCCGTTCACCATTTCGTCTTCGGTGAATTCCTCGCCCTCGAAATATTTCATCATGAGTTCTTCGTCGGATTCAGCGACGGCTTCCTCGAGATCCTTGTGAACGAGCTCCGCGGTTTCTTTAACTGAGGCCGGAATGGCATCCTCGATGAACGTTCCGTCCTTGCCTACCTTATATCCGATCATCTTTACCGTATCGACCATTCCGACGAGGGCTCTGTTCTCGAACACGGGAAGCTGAAGCGCGACGCAGGAGGTGCCGAACGTTTCTCTCATGCTTTCGTAAAGCTTGTTGAAATTGGAATTTTCCTCATTCAGCTTGTTCACGAAGAACATGCGCGGCATCTTGCGGCTGCATACCAGATCCCACGCCTTTTCCGCTCCGACGCTGACAGAATCGCCCGACACGACGATAATGGCGGAATCGGCAGCCCTGATGCCCTCGAGCTGTTCGGCGACGAAATCGAAATATCCGGGAGTATCTATGATATTGATCTTTTTGTTGAGCCAGCTGCAGGGAGCAACGGCCGCCTGCACGGAGACGTGTCTCTTCGTCTCCTCGGGATCGTAATCGAGAACGGTATTTCCGTCGGCAATCTGTCCCAGTCTGTCAGTCGCTTTTGAAATAAAAAGCATCGACTCTCCTACAGTCGTCTTACCGACACCGCTGTGACCCAGAAATACAACATTTCGTATGTCCGTACTCTTCATAAAACTACCTCCAGAAAATATTCATTCATAATACGTCTAAAAGACATAACACTCATCGGATTATATACTGTCTCCCAGCGGTGTGTCAAGAATTAAAATTCGCAAGGACGCCCTTTTTGTCGCCGGGACGTCCTCCTTGCGCCTCTTGCGTCGTCCTGTTTACGGAGCATTTTCCGTACAGTCTCGCGAACCTTTTTCCTCCCCGTTGTGCGTTCCCGCGCGCGGCCTGCGCTCAGGCGAATCAGCCGCCGATATTATCCGTTCCTCCGTGATAACGTTTCCGAAGACGACGTCATATTCCCCTGTCGGCAGTTCCGCGCTCAGCAGCCTCTCCCTGCAAAGCACGGCTGCGTTCAAAACAGGCCCCGTTCCGGCGAAAAATCTGTCGTAATAACCGCCGCCGTAGCCGAGTCTCGTGCCGTCCGGCGCGGCGCTCAGACACGGAACGACGGAAAAGCCGAATTCATCGGGCCCTGCCGTCTCGCAGCCCTCGGGTTCGTCGATACCGAACATACCCGTTTTCAGACGATCCGGAGCCGTCAGCCTCACGGCAGTCATTCTCCCCTTTTCAGGGATCGCGGGACAATATACTTTTTTGCCGAGAGAGAGCGCCAGACGAATCAGTTTCCGCGTATCAGGTTCCGTTCCGCGACTCAGATAGCAAAAAATACTGTCCGCTTCCAGAAAGGGGCCGAACGATGCGATCATACGGAAAATCCCCTCGTCGGAGCGGGCAATATACGATGCGCCGAGGCTTCGTCCAAGCGCGGCAAGTCCGGCTCTCAGCTTCTTTTTTTCAAAATACGTATCTGCCTGTCCGGCGCGGCGTTCATTCATCTGACGACGTTCCGCCGCCTTCCGGAGCAGTAATGATCTCTTTTATATACGAGAGGGCTCTGTCTGTATATTTGCTCCGCCTGCATACGCAAAGGATCATGCTCCGCTCCTGTCCGTCGATATTGTCGTTCAGCCAGGCAAGAGAAGTGTCTTTGAAATAAGCGCCGCCGCCCTCTGTAAACTCGATCCCGTATATTCCGGAGGGAACGTTGTCGCCCTCTCCCTTGTTTTCGTATTTCATATACGACAATCCGGAAAAAGCGGGGTCCGAGCCGTTTTCGGCTATGAATTCATCGAGCGGCAGAAACACGTATTGCGGAGCGTAAACGTCGAAATTGTCCTTATCGATAAAGATCATATCTATCGACCCGGCAATGAACTGCGCCCTGAACGCCGTGGCGGCGTTAACCGTATCTTTTTCGTTCAGAGTGGAATTGACCGTGACGGAAAAGAAGGAAACCTGCGGAGAGCTGGAAACGTCGCTTTTTCCGGCGAGTTCCTTCTGAAATTCACCGACGTCAACCGTATAATACGCCCCGACGAATTTTACGTACATATCATCCTTACCGGCGTCTTTGATCTGAAAATAGATAATTGTCCCGAGGACCGCACTCATGATAAGCGCTATGATGAGAAACTTGTAATGATCGAGTCTCGCGGACAGCTTGTAAAAGAAATTCCTGAATTTGAAAGGAAGAGGAGACGTGGGATTCGGGTCGGAAAAATCATGCACCGTTCCGACTATGTTGTCATAAGCACGGGTGATGGTACGGTAGTATTCCATATCCTCGTCCGTGGCTCCGTATTCGTCGGTGCGGTTCTTGTATGCCCTCAGCAGAGCGCCGTATTTGCGCTCCACCGTTTCCCTGTCGGTCCCCTCTTCAAGGCCGAGAATTCTGTAATCTTCGGCGCTGCCCATAATAACCCCGCTGTCAGTTCAAGTCAGTCCCGGCCTGCCGTCAGTCCGCCTTCACCGGATAATCGCTGTTCTTTTTCGAATAAGGATTCACGTTATCCTGCCTGACGGACGGACCTCCGAAATTGAGATTTCCGAAGGTGATTATCAATGCCGAGACCAGGGCGCTCAGCACCCATATTCCCAGCCCGACGTAGAAGGGCCAGAGACTGTAGCTGTTCACAAGGCACGCGACGAGCGCCGCGACGGATGCGACGAGCCAGCTCGAGTGGTAAAGAAGACTTACGAGGAAGCAAAGCAAAAATCCGCCGAAGCCTGTTTTCTTCTCCATGTTGATTTCTCCTTTCGAAAAACGTTGTGTTGTCTCCGGAATGCCGCGGCGGCTCAGGAGACGGGCTCAAAATCAGAAGTGCCGTGCTTGCAGAGCGGACATACAAAATCGTCAGGAAGCTCGTCGCCTTCATAAACGTACCCGCAGACCTTGCAGACGAAGCCTTTCTTCCCTTCCGTCTGCGGTTTCGGCTTTACGTTGTTCTGGTAGTAGGTATAAGTCATCGTCTCCGTTTTGGAGATGACGCGCGCTTCGGTCACGGAGCATACGAACATGCCGTGAGTTCCCATGTCGATATACTGCTCCACCTTCAGCGACATGAACGAATTGATATATTGCGGAAGAAAACGCAGGCCGTTGTCCGAGCGCATCTCCGCGACGTCCTTGAATTTGTCGGCGTTCCGGCCGCTTCTGAATCCGTAGTTTTCAAATACGGAAAACGGAGCGTCGGTCGACAGGCAGTTCACGTTCATGATCCCCGTCTGCTTTATGACGTGGTGGGAGTAATTGTCTTTGTTGATCGTTACGGCGATCCTGTTCGGCGTGTTCGTTACCTGCGTCACCGTGTTCACGATAAGCCCGTTGTCCTTCTGACCGTCGTTCGACGTCACGACGTACAGTCCGTATCCGATATTGAACAGCGCCTTGAGATCATTCTTGTTTGCCGTGTCGCTCCTTCTCGCGACATACTCCTCGGACAGCTCTCCGGCGAGTGCGTCGAGCTGCGCGGAAGACTCCTCCGAAAGCGCGGATCTGATGTGCACCGTGTTTTCGGAAAAAGTCAGGTTCCTGCATCCGGAGAGCAGCTCCTTCATTACTTTCGCCGCCTGCGGCGCCCACGAGCCGTTCTCGATGAGAGCGACCTTCCTGTTGCTGAAATTCCGCTCGGCAAGATGCTCTATGAACGTTCTCATGAACGGGAATACGTCGGCGTTGTAAGTGGTGGTGGCCAGAACGAGCTTTCCGTATCTGAAAGCATCCTCGACCGCCTCGGCCATATCGTCTCTCGCGAGATCGGCGACGCAGACTTTGGGGCACCCCTTCTCCTTCAGTTTCTCGGCAAGCGTTTCGACGGCCTTTTTCGTGTTTCCGTACACGGAAGTATATGCTATGAAGACTCCCTCGGATTCCACGCCGTACGAAGACCAGATGTTGTAAAGATTGATATAGCGCGAAAGATCTCCGCTGAGCACGGGGCCGTGGAGCGGGCAGATGGTGCGGACGTTCAGTCCGTCAAGCTTTTTAAGCACCGCCTGGACCTGAGCGCCGTATTTTCCGACTATGCCGAAATAATATCTTCTCGCCTCGCACGCCCAGTCCTCCTCAACGTCGAGAGCTCCGAATTTTCCGAACGCGTCGGCGGAGAAAAGGATATTGTCCCTGCTGTCGTAGGTCATCATGACCTCCGGCCAGTGCACCATCGGAGCAGTGCGGAAAACGAGATCGCGCGACCCGACGTTCAGCACGTCATTGTCCCCGACCGTGATCCTTCTTTCGGAAAAATCAGTCCCGAAAAAGCTGTTCATCATCTGGAAAGCCTTCGCCGTAGCCACGATCACGGCGTCCGGATAAAGCTTCGCGAACGCTCCGATATTTGCGGAATGGTCGGGCTCCATATGTGAAACGATGAGATAATCAGGCGACTTTCCGCCGAGTGCTTTCTGAAGATTGTCGAGCCACTCGTGCGAAAATTTTCTGTCGACGGTATCCATTACCGCGATCTTCTCATCCTTGATGACGTAGGAGTTGTACGCCATCCCGTTCGGAACGGCATATTGTCCTTCAAAAAGATCCGTTTTATGATCGTTTACGCCGATATATACGACGGAATCGGAAATAAACATTACGTCCCCCTCCCGTCTCGCGTCAGAGAAGAGCCTCGACCTGATCTCTGGGCATGAATCCCATGCCGCGGTTTACGGCCTTTCCGCCCTTAAACACTATCAGCGTGGGAATAGCTTCGATGCCGTATTCGGCGGCAAGAGCAGGCTGCTCGTCAACGTTCACTTTTCCGACCTTGATATCCGTCCTGCTTTTCGCGATCTCTTCGATCACAGGAGCGAGAGCGCGGCACGGAGGGCACCAGGTGGCCCAGAAATCCACCAGAACGGGAATCTGCGACTCAAGAACCTCGCTCTTGAAATTTGCACCGGTCAAAACTATTTCAGACATATCATGATTCTCCTTTCATTCTTCCCGGACGGATGCCGCGGTCTGCTCCCCGGCGCCGTCCTTATGCTTGTAATAAAGCATGCAATGGCAATATCCCTCGAAACCGGGATCCCTGATCTGATCCCTGAATTCCTTGCACATACACTTGTATTCCGGAGTGCGCAGCGTGCGGCACGGACAGTAGCCGCCGGTCATTTTAAGACCTTCCTTCACGGAAGCGACGATCTCCTCGTTTTCGTTAAGCGTTATTCTCACGTCGTTCACGCTTTCCAGAGGCCGTGAAGATTGCAATACGCGTACGCCGCCTCCACAGCGTCTCCTTCGCAGATCTTAAAGCAGGCCTTCGGCTCGTCTCCGGGACGCAGAGGCTTTCTCTGGTTCCCGCTGCTCGTCTGTATGGCTATCCATTCGATGAAATGCTCTTCGCCCATGGGATGAAGAACGCTTCCGACCTGCACCGTGACCGTGTCGCCGTCAACGGAGCAGACGGGAATGTGTTTTTCACGTGACGCCTCAACCGTGCCGGGAACGATCTCGCGCATAGCCC
The DNA here is from genome assembly GCA_902796205.1 of uncultured Ruminococcus sp. GTDB lineage: Bacteria > Bacillota > Clostridia > UBA1212 > UBA1255 > UBA1255. The sequence continues at coordinate 13,835 of CADBOE010000180.1, forward strand.
CGCCGCAGCATACGACCGGCCCGGGGGTATCCTTCACTGCGGCCATTATGCGGCCGCACGCGTCGCATTTGTAAAATTTCATTTCCATAAACGTCCTCCTTTTCGATTATGAGTTCCTCGGGAAAAGGCGTTTTCACGCCGTTTTTCCGCACGGTTTTATTATAACATAACGGGGAGTCGAAAAAAAGTGAAATTTACATTTCAATTTCCTGACGTTTATGGCATAATTAGCGTGCGGAAGCGTATGCTGCCGTCAAAAAATAATTGCCCTCTGACAATTATCGGGAGGAAGTAATGAGCATACCTGAAGTTATCTCGCTGATCAGCGGGATCGCCCTTTTCCTGTTCGGAATGTCGCTGATGGGAGACGGGTTGAAAAAACTGTCCGGAAATAAGCTTGAGCCTATCCTGTACAAGCTTTCGGGAACGACTCTGAGGGGCGTCATACTCGGGACCGGAGTCACCTCCGTGATCCAGTCCTCGAGCGCGACCGCCGTGATGGTCGTCGGATTTGTAAACTCCGGAATGATGAAGGTAAAGCAGGCCGTGAGCGTTATAATAGGCGCCATCCTCGGAACGAGCATCACGGGCTGGATCATATGCCTGAGCTATATCGACGGAGCCGGATTCATGGCCGAGATCGTGTCGACGAAAACGCTCACGGGAGCGGTGGCGCTCACCGGAGTTCTTCTCAGGATGATCGGAAAGAAACAGATCACGAAGCATATCGGAGATATATTCATGGGCTTCGCCATACTGATGTTCGGCATGAGCGCGATGAGCGGCGCCGTCGGCGGCCTGGGAGACGAGCCCTGGTTCACCGGGGCGCTTACGACGATGAAGAATCCGGTCCTCGGAATTCTTACCGGGATCGTGTTCACCGCGATACTTCAGTCCGCGTCCGCCGCGGTCGGCATCGTTCAGGCGCTGTCGGTCACGGGAGCCGTTTCTTTCTCCGCGCTGATCCCGCTTCTGATGGGCATTTCGATCGGCGCGTGCGTTCCCGTTCTGCTTTCAGCCATCGGCGCATCCCCTTCCGGCAAGAGAGCCGCCATGATCTACCCCGTCGTCACGATATTCGGCGCCGCAGCCGTCGGAATCATCTATTATCCGGTCTCGGCGCTGGTCGAGCTTCCCTTCGCATCGATGGTGATGAATCCGTTCAGCACCGCTTTTGTAAATACCGTCCTGCGTCTCCTCATGGTCGTTTTCCTGATCCCGATGATCTCCGTGATCGAAAAATCCGTGAATCTGATCGTGAAGGACAGAAAGAAGAGCGGCACGAAGCTTCAGGATGAAAAGAACATAGTTCTCGAGGACAGATTCATCGCCCATCCCGCGCTCGCCATAGAGCAGTCCCAGATGGTGATCGAAAAAATGGCCCGGACGTCGATCGAAGAGCTCAACGATTCTATCGGGCTTTTCGGAACGTATTCCGAGGAATCCTTCGAGCGCATCAAAGATATGGAGAAGGACGTCGACGAATACGAAGACAGCCTCGGGACCTACCTCATGAAGCTTACCGGCCGCGAAATGTCGCGCGAGCAGAACAAAAAAGTTTCCCTGTTTCTTCACACGCTGTCCGATTTCGAGAGGATCTCGGACCACGGCCTGAATCTGGCGGAGAGCGCGAAAGAGATAAGCGATAAATCACTGCATTTCTCCGAAAGCGCGAACGAGGAGCTCGGCGTGCTTTTCAGAGCGGTATCGACCGTAATGGATCTTACCGTGAAAGCGTTCCTTGCCGGCGACCTTGTCACCGCGGCGAGAGTCGAGCCTCTCGAGGAGCTGATAGACGATCTGTGCGACAATATGAAGCACAACCACATCGACCGCCTGCAGAGAGGCGAATGCACCCTCAGCCAGGGCTTCGTTTTCAACGACATCGTGACCAATTGCGAACGCGTATCGGATCACTGCTCAAATATCGCTCTCGACATAATCGAGCTGTCGGACGACGAGCTGCATCCGCATGAATACACTCACAATCTGAAAAAGCAGGATTCCGAGGAATTCAGAGAGGTTTACAACGAATACAGCAGAGTATTCAGACTCTGATGCCGGAACAGGCCGGCCGGTGAGGCGCGCCGGATGAAAGCGTAGTGGTATTATGGGCTTCGTCACACTTGATAAAGTATATAAGAGATACAGGACCGGCAACGTTGTCATAGAGGCTGCCAGAGGGATGTCGTTCGATATTGAACGCGGCGAGCTTGCCGTGATAGTCGGACCGAGCGGAAGCGGAAAAACGACCATTCTGAATATTCTCGGCGGAATGGACAATTCCGACGAGGGAACCGTCACCGTCGACGGTAAGGAGATACAGAATTATTCGCGGAAGCAGCTGATAGACTACAGGCGCTTTGAAGTAGGTTTCATTTTTCAGTTCTATAATCTCCTTCCGAATCTTACGGCTGCCGAAAACGTCGAACTGGCCGGCCAGATCACGAAGGATTATATACCGGCGAACGTTATTCTCGAGAAAGTAGGGCTCGGCGACAGACTGGACAACTTCCCCGCCCAGCTCTCAGGCGGCGAGCAGCAGCGCGTTTCTATCGCCAGGGCGCTCGCGAAAAAGCCCAAGCTCCTTCTGTGCGACGAGCCCACCGGAGCGCTTGACTACAACACGGGGAAAATGATACTGAAGCTCCTTCAGGACACGTGCAGGAACGAGAACATGACGGTGATAATCGTCACACACAACTCCGCCCTTACCGCGATGGCAGATAAAGTGATATACGTCAAAAGCGGCGAGACTGTCAGAGTCGAGCGCAATCCCTCCCCCGTTCCGGTCGAACGGATAGAGTGGTAATGAAGGGCGCGCTTCTGAAAAACACCCTGCGCTCGATATGGCGTACGCGGTCAAGATATATTTCGATCCTGCTCATCGTGGCGCTCGGAGTCGGCTTTTTTGCCGGCGTGAAAGCAAGCTGCCCCGATATGATGGCGTCGACGGACGAATATTCCGACCGGCAGGAGCTCATGCATTTCAGGCTCGTGTCGACGTGGGGCTTCGACAGCGGCGACGTCGAGGCGCTTTCCGCCGTGCCTGGCGCGAGAGTAAAGCCGTCGTTTTTCGTCGATAGCGTTGTAAGCATAGGAGATTCGCGCTCGGAATCGAGGCTTATCGCATATTATCCCGGATCCGACATAAACCGCCTCTGGCTGAAAGACGGCCGTTTTCCCGAGAACGTCGACGAATGCGTCCTCGATTCCGCGGCCGTAACGGCAGTCGGCGAGAAGATCACCGTCAGCACGCCGGGAGCGGCGGAGCAGCTTGAAAACGACACGTTCACGGTCGTCGGCCACGTTTATACGTCGATGTATATTTCCGATTTCGAGCACGGCAATACGACGGTCGGGGACGGCGGCATCGACATGATAATGTTCATCCCCGCCGAAAATTTTCCGGACGGCGTCAATACCGAAGTATATCTCGTGTTCGACGACATGAAAAAGGCCGCCGTTTACACGGACGGATATAACGACCTGCAGAAGTCGAAAAAGGATTATCTCGAGGCGCTCGGAAAGACGCTGGCCGTCGGGCGCTACGAAAGGACCGTTTCCGAAGCAAACGAGGCGGTCCGGGAGGGAGAGGAGAAAATCCGCGACGGAAAAAGCGGGATCGCCGACGCCGAAGCGGAGCTGACCGACGCCGAAAAGCAGCTGTCCGACGGAAAGAAGCTCCTCGACGAAGCCGCGGAAACACTTGCGTCCGAGCAGGAAAAATATGAAAAATCGAAAGAAGAATACGAGGCTGCCGAAGCCGAATATGACATAAAAAGCGCTCAGGCGGCTGAAGCCTCGGGCGCGCTCATAGCCGCCAGGCGTGATTATGCGCAGGGATATGAGGAATATACGGCCGCGGCCCTTCAGGCCGAAAAAGAGCTGTCAGAGGCAAAGCTTCAGATAGCAGTCGCGGAAGAGCGGCTATCCGCCGGAAAAAAGGAGCTGGACAACGCCCGGACGCTTTACGACGCCGCCGAATACGTATATAACGAAGCGCGTTCGGCGTACGATGATATACTCGGAAGATACGAGAAGGCCATGTCGGACGCCGGCCTTTCCGAAGCTGCCGCGGTTCTGAGAGAAAGGCTCGACGTCGCCGGAGAGCTTCTTGAGTCAGTGAGCGGAAGGCTCGATTCCGCACGTTCGGAGCTTGAAGCGCGCGAGGCCGAGTACGCCTCGTACGTATCCGGGCTTGATTCCGCGAAAAAAGAATACGAATCCGCCAGATCGGAAGCTGACAGAAATCTTGCCGTCGCCGAATACCGGCTGACCGAAGCGAAAAAACAGATAGAAGAAAACGAGGAGCTTCTGCTCGAAGGAGCAAAGCAGCTTTCGGAAGGCAGACAGACGCTCGACGAGGCGGCGCAGCTGCTTCGCGACGGCGAAAAGGCGCTTTCCGACGGCAGACGCGAGCTCGCCGGGCGGACCGAAGAATACGAAAAGGGGCTTGCGGAATACAACGACGGTCTTGAAAAGCTCCGTGAAGCGAAAGATGAGATCGCCGCCGCCGAGGAAGAGCTGTCGGCGCAGAAAAAGAAGCTCGCCGGGCTGTCCGTTCCCGAATGGTACGTTTTCACCCGCGACGACAACGGCGGTTACGCCGAATACGGCGAAAACGCGCAGCGCGTAGGCAATATCGCGAAGGTGTTCCCCGCTTTCTTCATTCTCGTCGCCGCGCTCGTATGCATGACGGGCATGACAAGGATGGTAAACGAGGAAAGGACTCAGATAGGCACCATGAAAGCCCTGGGATATTCCTCGGCCGCCATTATAGGAAAATATCTGCTTTACTGCCTCTCGGCCGCTTTCGCGGGATGCGTGCTGGGCCTCGCCGTCGGCTTCAAGGTATTTCCGTTCGTCATCAGCAAGGCGTATTCCATAATGTACAGGGTCATGGTGTCAAGCTTCCCGTTTATCTGGCGCGACGCCGCGGTGATCACGCTCGTGAGTCTCGCGCTCACGTCGCTCGTTGTCGTTCTCTGCTGTCTTAAAGTGATGCTGCCGATGCCCGCCGTCCTGATGCGCGCCGAGGCTCCGAAGGCAGGAAAACGGGTCTTCCTCGAGCGCGTACGTTTCATATGGAGCAGGCTTTCGTTTTTCAGGAAGGTCACGATCAGAAATGTTTTCCGCTACCGGAAGAGAATGATCATGACGCTGATCGGCATAATGGGCTGCACCGCTCTTATGCTGTGCGGCTTCGGATTGCGCGATTCTATTGCGGACATAGTCAGCAAGCAGTTTGACAACGTTATGCTCTACAAATGCTCCGTTTACGCGGAGGAGATCACGCCTGAGGACCGCGACGCCGTTTCAGACATTCTCCGCTCGTACGATCCGTCGGGACGGAATACCGCGCTGATGCAGCGTTCGTTTACGGTTTCCGCCGGAAGCAGATCGAGGACGGCGTCAATGATGGTGCTCGAATCAGCGGAGAGCACCGAAGGCATGATCGATTTCAAAAGCAGGGTCGGGAACGAACGGTACGAGCTTAAGCCCGGCGAGGTCATAATATCCGAAAAGCTGTCCTCCGTTCTCGGAGCCGGAATCGGAGACAAGATCGACGTACACGTTTCGGAAACGTCAAAGATTCCCGTAAGGATCGGAGGAGTCGCCGAAAATTATATTCAGCATTACATTTTCATGCTTCCCGAGACGTACGCCGCCATTTCCTCCGAAGAGATCAGATTCAACACCCTCCTTCTCAGCTACGATCTTCCGGAGAGCGAGGAGAACGAGATGGCCGAAATAATACTTGCCCGCGACAACATTCTCGGCGTCATGCTTCAGTCGTACGTCCGCTCCACCTTCGCGCGCATGATGGAGGCGTTGAACGCCGTCGTTCTCGTTCTGCTGATCTCCGCCGTATTGCTTGCGGTTATAGTCCTTTACAATCTTGCGAGCATAAATATAGCCGAACGTTCGCGGGAGATAGCCACTCTCGAGGTGCTCGGCTTCAACGACGCCGAGGTGTCGAAATATATTTTCAGGGAGAGCATAGCCCTGTCGGTGATCGGCTCGGCTCTGGGTCTGGCGCTCGGCAAGGTCCTGGCGGATTTCGTGATAAGAACGGCGGAGATCGACCTGGTCATGTTCGGCCGTGAGATCCATCTTCCGAGCTACCTGCTGGCGATGGCGCTCACAATATTGTTCTCTCTCGCCGTCAATCTTTATATGACGAGATACGTGCGCAGGATCAGCATGGTCGAATCGCTGAAATCGGTCGACTGAAAGCGAAGCGCCGGCGCTGAGACGCCGGCACGTTCGTTCAGCCGTATTGAATTGACGCCGCCTGCGTGGAAAACATTCAGACGCCGGCCAGAAGTCTGTTCACCCTGCTTCTCATGTCTATAAGCTCCGCCGCCGTCACTTCAAAGTCGGAAAAAGGCCATTTGTCAATACCGAGCATCGAGCAGATATCCCCGCGCGATCCGAACCTGCCGGAATCGAGAAGAGCGCTGAGCGCCCTGTAATCGCAAAGCGCCTCGGCAAAAACGAGCAGTCTCGTCGATTCCCATACCTCGCCGCCGGGTCCCGGATATACCACGAACGGATCTCCGCCCGGCACCCATCCGCCGCCAGTGGAAGACGAGAACGGATCGACGCTTTCAAGCGACATATGAGAATTGTAAAAATTGAATCCCCATTGAAGGAAGCCTTTGATATCATACCTGAAAAGCTGACAGCCGAGGATCCTGTTCCTGTACGCCGGAGCGGCGAGAAGTCTGTTTGACGTGCGTATCTGCCCGCAGCAATAATATCCCCACAGGCTTTCAATGCCCTCGCCGATAAATCTGTCTATCGACGAAAGCGACGCCACCGGAACTCTGATGAGTCCTTCCCTGTAAAACTCAGGCTCGCTCATGGCGTCGATAATGCGGTCCGCCGGTATGAACTCCTTCACGACGGAAGAGCCTCCGGAATACTGCTCGCGCACCGACAGGTCAGGCTCGTCAGAAACGTGGAAGAAGCATTTCTCAAAAACTCCCTTCCCTTCCAGAAACGCGCGCAGCGCAGGCAGGAAGGCCCGGAGGAACGCCGTGTACTCCGGACCCGTCCCATCCGTTTCCCAGCCGAAAATGCGCTTTTCCGCGCCTTCAGGGCAGAGCGCGACGATCTTTGGAGCGTTCCGGCATCCCCATTGAGTGAAAAGATGGGAAATCTCAAGATATCTCGCACCGGCGTCAAGACACATGTCGATATATCTGTCGAGAAGATCGAACGTAAAGCCGTACGATCCGTCCGCGTTCACCCTGACTCCGACCAGCTGGGTCGTAAGTCTCTCATGACCGGGAGCGGTGTCGAGCGGAGGTGTGAACACCGGCGTCAGAATCGTATTGATTCCGCTGCGGACGGCGGTCCTCACGAACTCCCCGGCAATGCGCCAGTATTCGTCCGAAGCGAACTCCACGTTGTAATAATTGCATATACCGTCCGAATGAAACCAGTTAGTCACCGGAAGCTCCTGCTCCGGCAGCCTTGCTTCAAATATCTCGAGCTCGTAACGGAGAACCGTCTCCTCGCGGTCGCTCAGTATGACGTCGATCTGGTGAACGCCGGGAGAGGCGTCGGGGTGTCCGGTATCGACGGTGACCCACAGGCTCCTCCAGCCGGACGAATAAGCCCACAGAACGGGAGGAAGGGGCCGCAGCACGTCAGGCATGAGCCCGGGAGCGGGATGCTCGCAAATATCCTCGTTTCCTGCCGGAACCGTAAGATCGCACGGAATGTATCCGACGTATCTGAGGGTAACGGCGCCTCCGAGATCGGATTCCGTTCTTGCGCTTATGCCTTCCTGAAAGCAACCGGAACATCTGTACGCGACCTGAAAGCTGTGACGCTCTCCGGTGAGCGCGTTCCCTCCGGCAGTGAGTCCGGACGGGTCGGGTCCGGCGTCGGGATATATGTGTGAAAGCGAATTGTATAAAGCGGCTTCTATCATGGCAAAATCATCCGTTCGTCAGGATCTCGTCTGTGCTTCGACGAG
>CADBOE010000181.1 GCA_902796205.1 uncultured Ruminococcus sp.
AAGAGGTTCCGTCGTCCTCCTTATGGATGACTCTGAAAACGTTACCGCTCAGCTCGTCATCCAGAGTGATGGTGACGTGAACGTCACGGCTGTCCTTAGGCTCAAGCTCCCTGAAATAGGGATCACGGAAGCTGATATCCACCGCCACGGCGTCGGATACAGTCTTGCCATCGGGTAAAGCTTCTTTTGCGATAGCATATGCCTGAGAATTGCTGACGGCGCGAATATGCATCGTCGTGTTCTCGGGGAATACGCCTTCATCCACCCGGGCTTCCACATGGACTCCGTTCGGGGAATCCGCGCGGAACGTCTGGGCAGGCATCGCTGAAGCACCCTTTACAGCTTTCGATCCTTCAGCGAAAATGCTCGCCGGCATAAGCGATGTGATCATCGCCACACACAAAAGCAGGACCAAAAAGCGCCTGAAAAGGTTTGTCATATTGTACTCACCTACCACAGAAAAAAATGAATAAATTGTGCAGCAAAAATGTTGCAATGTTTTTTAACACAAACGGCGCGGATTAATCAAGTAAGTTTTTAAAAAATTAAGAATAAAGATTAAGAAAAGTAAAAATAGCCAAAGATCGAATTAATAAAATAAAATCAGGAATAAAATCGGAAATAAACCCTGGAAATAAGATGGTAAAAATCACGCAATCCAAAAAATTCAAAGAATTCCGTGAATTTCCGGGAGACCGGAACGGTCCGGGCAGCAACAGGAATATTAACAGCAATGCGCTGAAAGCGTAAAAACACGGTTTGCGGCTGAAATACCGACCACCTGAATATCCGGTAACGATTTTACAACGATTTTACAAAAACGGTATAACAATATTCATCTTCGTGCGATATAATATTTTTGAAAATGAATAAAGGTGATCTGGAAATGCTTATCTACTGCGTCGAAGACGATAACGGAATTAGAAATCTGATGATATACACGCTGAATGCCTCCGGCTTCGAAGCCAAAGGCTTCCCCGGCTCCGACGGCTTCTGGGAGTCGCTCAGAACGGAAAAGCCGGATCTCGTGCTGCTCGATATCATGCTGCCGGAAGAGGACGGGATCAGCGTACTCAAAAAGCTGAGAGCCGATATTGCCACCTGCGAAATACCGGTGATAATGGCAAGCGCAAAAGGAACGGAATACGACAAAGTGACCGGGCTTGACCTCGGAGCGGACGATTATCTCGCGAAGCCTTTCGGAATGATGGAAATGGTTTCCCGCGTGCGATCCGTGCTCAGAAGGACAGCCCCGCGCCGGCCCAACGTTCTTAAAAGCGGAAATATAGAGCTTTACGTCGACAGGCACGCCGTCATCGCGGACGGCGTCGAGATAGGTCTTACGCTGAAGGAATACGATCTGCTTCTGATCTTCCTTAAAAACCCCGGCATAGTGCTGACGCGGGACGTTCTCCTCGAAAAAGTGTGGGGGCACAATTATCCCGGCGAAACGAGGACCGTGGACGTTCACGTCGGAACGCTCCGGACGAAACTCGGAAATGCCGGAAACCGGATCGAGACCGTCCGGGGAGTCGGATACAAAATGGAGGCAACGGAATGACAAAGAGAATCTTCAAATCCATCTGTATAGTAGCCATCGCCGTATTTCTGTCCGCTCTCGTGCTGATCATGGCCGTTCTTTACAGCTATTTCTCGACCACGCAGATGAAAAGCCTGAAGACCGAAACGGCATTGTGCGCATCCGCCGTCGAGCAGGGCGGTCTCGACTATCTCGCATCGGTAGCCGGCGGGGATCACAGGATCACGTGGATATCCGCGGACGGGACAGTGCTGTTCGACAATAAAGCGAAAACGGATACGATGGAAAACCACCTCGAACGCGAGGAGATAAAAGAGGCTCTGGAGAAAGGCGAAGGAGACAGTGTGCGGCGTTCCGACACGCTGATGGAAAAGCAGCTTTATTGCGCGAAAAAGCTGACCGACGGCTCCGTTTTAAGAATTTCGGCGTCGCATCTCGCGTGGTGGTCGCTGATCCTGTCGATGATACAGCCGCTCGCGGTGATCGTTGTCATCGCTGTTGCCGTATCGCTCTTCCTCGCCTACCGGCTGTCGAAGAGGATCACGAAGCCTCTGAACGAGCTCGATCTCGATTCGTTTGACGGAACGGCGAAAAACGGATTTTACGAGGAGCTCTCCCCTTTTATGAACAGGATATCGAGTCAGCGCACGCAGCTGAAAATGCAGCAGTCTGAGCTCAACAGAAAGCAGGAGGAATTCGACGCGGCGACACGCTACATGAGCGAAGGCATCGTGCTTCTTTCACGAAGCGGCGCCATCCTCAGCATAAACCCGTCGGCGGGAAGGATCCTCGGTATCAGCGGCTATACAGTCGGCAAGGACCTTCTCCTCTTCAACTCGAGCCCCGCGCTCCGGGAGCTGCTCGCCGTCTCGGGAAACGGCGAACGGTGCGAGAAGATCGTTCCGATCGGCGGCAGAGATTATCAGTTCAACGCGAGCCCCGTTCTGAGCGAAGGCAGCCTCTCCGGCATCGCGCTGATCATTTTCGATATCACCGAAAAAGAGAAAGCCGAAGAGATCCGGCGCGAATTCACGGCTAACGTCTCGCACGAGCTCAAGACGCCTCTTCAGACGATTTCCGGCAGCGCCGAGCTGATGGCGGGCGGCCTCGTCTCCCCCGCTGACGTTCCGGAATTTTCGAGGCGGATTTACGAGGAATCCAGGCGTATGATAACTCTGATAGACGATATTATCAGGCTCTCTCACCTCGACGAGGGCGCCGGAGACGCGAAAACCGTCAGCACGGACCTTTATGAGCTTTCAGCCTCCGCCGTCGCGCGCCTTGAGCCTGCAGCCGCCGCGGCCGGCGTGTCCCTTTCGCTCAGCGGAAACGGCGCCGTTATAGACGGAGTACCGGAGATGCTGTCCGGAATCGTACACAATCTTTGCGACAATGCGATCAAATACAACCGGCCCGGCGGGACGGTCAATATCGACGTAAGCTCCGCCGACGGCGAAGCGGTGCTGACGGTGACCGATACAGGTATCGGAATACCAGAGCAGGCGCAGGACAGGATTTTCGAAAGATTCTACCGGGTGGACAAAAGCCGTTCCAAAGCAGTCGGCGGCACGGGACTCGGGCTGTCGATCGTAAAGCACGCCGTAAAGCTTCACGGCGGTGAAATAACGGTAAACAGCTCGGTCGGGCGCGGAACGAAGGTCACCGTCAGACTCCCCGTTAAAGAAAACCGGAATCCGGATCCGGTCACGTCCGCTGACGCCGGCACCGTCAGCACCGCCAACAACGTCAGCACCTCAGGCAACAGCACTACCGCGGATTCCCGCCCGGAAGGAATATGAAATGACTTATGAAATGACTTATGAAATGATCAAAAACGATCCGTCAGTTCGAATATACGTCAAAGCGGCCGACGACTGTCTCGAATCGCTCGGATATACGGAGCACAGCTTCGCGCACGTGACCGCGGTCGCCGAAAAAGCGGGATATATCCTCGAAACGCTCGGCTACCCGCAGCGGACGACGGAGCTCGGACGGATCGCCGGTTTTCTTCATGATATCGGAAATCTCATCAACAGAGACGGTCACAGCAAGAGCGGAGGCATCATGGCATTCCGCATTCTCGACCGATTCGGTTTTCCGCCTGAGGAAACAGCTCTGATCGTTTCCGCAATCGGAAATCACGACGAAGGGACGGGCATACCGGTGAACGACCTCGCCGCCGCTCTTATCCTCGCGGACAAATCCGACGTCCGCAGGAGCCGCGTCAGAAATCCCGAATCAACCGCGTACGACGTTCACGACAGAGTGAACTATTCCGTCACGAAATCGGAGCTCCGGATCAGCGAGTCGCGTTCGGTCGTCATGCTCAGATTGCAGATAGACACAAAAGTGAGCTCCGTAATGGAATATTTCGAGATATTCATGGACAGGATGATCCTTTGCAGAAAGGCCGCCGAGAAGCTCGGACTCAGATTCAAGCTGATAATTAACGACCAGCAGCTGATCTGATCTGATCTGAACTGAACTGAACCGGACCGAATTGAACTGCGCCGATCCGACTGATGAGGGTCGGCTCTTTTCATTGCCCCGCCCGATCCCCGTTTTCCACGCCGCATATACGTTCAGCGCATCCCCCGCCGCCGGCCGCGATCTTCGCAAAAAACTGTTTTACATATTTTTTACACAAGCCGGATAGCGGATTTGACCCTGCACGGCTAAAATGCGCATATAACAGAATATAAGCAAAGCAGGTAATCGTATGGACATTTTTGACGTACTATCAATGATCGGAGGATTGTGCCTGTTCCTGTTCGGAATGAATCTGATGGGGCAGGCTCTCGAAAGACGCGCCGGAGGCAGGATGCACTCGACGCTGACTAAAATGACGGCAAACAAATTCGCCGGCTTTCTTACCGGATTAGGGGTAACGGCCGTCATCCAGAGCTCGTCGGCCACGACGGTAATGGTCGTCGGTTTCGTCAATTCCGGGCTGCTGACGCTCAAGCAGGCCGTAAACGTAATAATGGGCGCCAACGTAGGCACGACGGTCACGGGCTGGCTGCTCTCGCTGACCGGCATCAGCGGGGACAATATCTGGGTAAGGCTTCTCAAGCCCACCTCGTTCACGCCGGTGCTGGCGCTGATCGGCATCATTCTCTACATGTTCACGAAAAAGCACACGAAGAAGGATACCGGCGTCATTCTTCTGGGCTTCGCAACGCTCATGTTCGGCATGGAGACGATGACGTCCGCCGTGTCGGGACTCGCCGACGTTCCTCAGTTCCAGCAGTTGTTCCTGCTTTTCAAAAATCCGGTCCTCGGTCTGCTCGCCGGAGCCGTGCTTACGATGATAATCCAGTCGAGCTCCGCGTCCGTCGGTATTCTTCAGGCGCTCGCGGCTACCGGCAAAGTCTCCTACGGGGCGGCCGTTCCGATCATAATGGGAGACGCGATCGGTACGTGCGTGACGGCAATGATATCATCCGTCGGCGCGAAGAAGGAAGCTAAGCGCGCCGCCGTCGTGCATCTGCTGTTCAACGTTATCGGCGCAACGTTCTGGCTCGCGATATATATGATCGTGCGCGCCGTCTTCTCGCCCGCGATACTTGACAGCTCCGCGTCGCTCCTCGGCATAGCAGTCGTGAATACCGCGTTCAAGGTATTGTCCACCGCCCTTCTCCTGCCGATGTCGTCTCTGCTCGAAAAGCTCGCCGTGAAATTGATCCCGGACGCGAAAACGGAAGAAAAAACAGTGAAGCTCGAAGAAAGATTTCTCGCGACGCCGCCCGTCGCTCTCGATCAGGCGCGCTCGGTCACGATCGAGATGGCCGAAAAAGCCTCATCGGCTCTGAAGGACGCGATGTCGTCGTTCGCCGGATATACGGAGGAGAAAGCCTCGCGGATCAGGAAGGATGAAAGCGACTGCGACGAACTCGAGGATATGCTTGGCACGTATCTTATCAGGCTCAGCGCGGAGCAGCTGGGACAGGCGGAGAGCGAGGAGGCAACGGCGATGCTCAAGGTGATCGGAGATATCGAACGCATATCGGATCACGCCGTCAATATTCTCGAATCGGCCGAGGAGCTCCGCACCAAGAATCTGACGCTCACGGAAGACGCGCTCAAAGAGTACGACGTGATATCGGCCGCCGTCGGCGAGGTCCTCGATTCGGCCGTGCAGGCCTTCCGCGGCGAAGATACGGGCGCGGCGTCCAAAGTCGAACCGCTCGAGCAGGTGATAGACGGTCTGAAGGAACAGCTCCGTACGAACCATATACTCCGGATGCAGGAGGGAAAATGCACGGCGGAAGTGGGCTTCGTGTGGTCGGATATATTGACCGATCTCGAGCGCGTGAGCGATCATTGCTCGAACATAGCGGGATGCGTTATAGATATGTCGGAGCACAACCTGAACGTGCATGAATCGCTCCGGAACGCGCGCCACGACAATCCTGCGTTTGATGAAATGTTCGTAAGTTTTTCGCAAAAATATACGATCCCCGTACGCTGACCGGCCTCAGCCGAGCGCGACGTCGAGAGCCATCATGAGGACGAATCCGGCCGCGAACATCAATACGCCGATATGCGAATGCTCTCCGGACGACATTTCGGGGATCAGCTCCTCGACGACGACGTACATCATCGCTCCCGCCGCAAACGCGAGCAGATACGGAAGCACAGGCACGAAAATACCGGCGAGAAGTATGGTGAGAAGAGCTCCGGCAGGCTCAACGACGCCGGACAGAAAGCCGCCGGCAAACGATTTTCCCCTGGACTTCCCCTCGGCGTGCAGCGGCATCGAGATAATCGCCCCTTCGGGAAAATTCTGTATGGCGATGCCGAGCGAAAGCGCGAGCGCCCCTCCCGCCGTTATCTCTGCGGACCCGCTCAGAAGTCCGGCATAAACGACGCCAACGGCCATGCCCTCCGGAATATTGTGCAACGTTACCGCGAGGACCATCATGGTCGTTTTCTTCGCCCTGCTTTTCGGCCCCTCGGCCTTTTCCGCGTACATGTGAAGGTGCGGTATGATCCGGTCCAGCAGAAGCAGGAAAAGGATGCCTGCCGCGAAGCCCGCGGCGGCCGGGACGAATGCAAATTTCCCCATTCCGGCGCTTTGATTCATTGCCGGGATGAGAAGGCTCCATATCGACGCGGCGACCATGACGCCGGAGGCGAAGCCGGTCAGCGCCCGCTGGACCGGTCTTCCAAGCTCTTTTTTCATGAAGAAGACCATCGCCGAGCCGAGAGCCGTTCCGGCGAGCGGGATCATTATTCCGATAAACGTTTCAAAGTTCATAGGTCACCCCGGAGATATATCGTCATTCACTCTCGCTTAATTCAAGTTTATATTGGTTGTTTGCCTCCATTTTAGCCCCGTTTTTTGGGGTAAAATAGCGTGTTATTCTATGAATTATACCAGTTGATATGATTTTTAGTATCAAAATCGTATCAATCTTCCAGGCTGGGCTATTGCTGAATCGGAATGTTA
>CADBOE010000182.1 GCA_902796205.1 uncultured Ruminococcus sp.
AAGGATAGTGCCACTGCGCGAACGGCATCGAGCCGGAATCGAACCAGCAGTCGATGACTTCCTTTACCCTCGTCATAGTTCCTCCGCATTTCGGGCAGCGGATAGTCACGCTGTCGATGTACGGGCGGTGGAGTTCGATATCGTCGGGGCAGTTATCCGACATTTCCTTCAGCTCGGCGATCGAACCGATGCTGTGGCGGTGGCCGCAAGCGCATTCCCAGATGTTGAGCGGCGTTCCCCAGTACCTGTTGCGGCTGATGCCCCAGTCCTGAACGTTTTTGAGCCAGTCGCCGAAGCGGCCCTTGCCGATGCTCTCCGGGATCCAGTTTATCGTTTCGTTGTTCGCGATGAGGCGGTCCTTCACGGCGGTCATCCTGATGAACCACGAATCTCTCGCGTAATAGATAAGAGGCGTGTCGCACCGCCAGCAGTGCGGATACGAGTGGGTGAATTTCGGGGATTTGAACAGGAGGCCGCGTTCGGTAAGATCCCTGAGGATCAGCTTGTCGGCGTCCTTGCAGAACGTACCGGCCCACGGCGTGTCTGCCGTCATCTCTCCTTTGGTGTCAACGAGCTGCAGGAAGGGCAGGTCGTATTTCTTTCCGACGTTCGAGTCGTCTTCGCCGAACGCGGGGGCAATGTGTACTATCCCGGTACCGTCGGTGAGCGTTACGTAATCGTCGCAGGTCACGTAGTACGCTTTTTTGTCGAGCTGTCTGAAATTGTAGAGAGGCTCGTATTCCATGCCTTCCAGATCGGCGCCGGTATAGCTTTCGAGGATTTTGTATTCGCCTTCGATATTGGCCCCGACGAGACCCTCGGCGAGAATGTAGCTTTCGTCTCCGGCTTCGACGCGCACGTATTTGTAATTCGCGTTCACGCAAAGAGCGACGTTCGACGGAAGCGTCCACGGCGTCGTCGTCCACACGAGGAAATATGTGTTTTCGGAGCCTTTCACGCGCATTTTCACCGTGGCGGACCGCTCGGTGACGTCCTTGTATCCCTGCGCGACTTCGTGGCTCGAAAGAGGCGTTCCGCAGCGGGGGCAATACGGCACGATCTTGAAGCCTTTATACAGCAGGCCTTTGTCCCAGATGTTTTTGAGCGCCCACCATTCGGATTCGATGAAGTCGTTGTCGTACGTCACGTACGGGTCGTCCATGTCGGCCCAGAAGCCGACGGTGCCGGAGAAATCCTCCCACATGCTTTTGTATTTCCAAACGCTTTCCTTGCATTCCCTGATGAACGGCTCGAGCCCGTATTGCTCGATCTGCTCTTTTCCGTCGAGTCCGAGCTTCTTTTCGACCTCGAGTTCGACCGGCAGGCCGTGCGTGTCCCAGCCGGCCTTGCGAAGGACCTTGCAGCCTTTCATCGTCCGGTAACGGGGGATCATGTCTTTGATAACGCGCGTCAGCACGTGCCCGATATGCGGTTTTCCGTTGGCCGTCGGGGGGCCGTCATAGAACGTATATGTCTCGCCTTTGGCGCGGCGGTCAATGCTTTTCCGGAATATATCGTTTTCTTTCCAGTAACGTTCGATCTTTTTTTCACGTTCGACGAATTTCAGGTCTGTGGATACTTTGTCGTACATTCTGCTGCCCCTTTCGTTTGGCGTAGGCAATGTGCCGTACCCGGTAATAATACCGCAAGCGGGGGTGCAAAGTCAATCTCGGCGGGCCGGTTTTGCGGCCGGGTTGCCGGCGGTTTGCGGGCCGGTCGGACGGCGGGTCGGCGGGCGGTTTTGCGGTTGATTTGCGGGACGGTTTGCGGTTGATCCGCGGGCTGATTTGTTAGTGCTTTGCAGCCGGATTTACGGTTGCTTTTCGGGCGGTTTTACGGCCGCCGTCAGCTCGGGCGTATATGCCGGGATGGCGCCCAGATGGCCGACAACGAAATTGGCGAGGGCAGACGCTCTTCTCAAGCAGTCCTGCGCCGGTTCACCCAGCAGGTGATTGTAAAGAAAGCACGCGGAGAGGGAGTCGCCGCCGCCGACGGTGGATACGACTTTCACCGAGGGCTTTTCGGAATATACGAACGTCCCGGCGGAGGATGAATACGCCATTGCCCCGTCGCTGTCGAGGGTAAGCAGTACCGTCCTTATGCCGGGGTATCTGCCGCAGATCGCTCGGCAGACGGATTCGTTGTCCGCGGCGCCGGAAAGGCCGAGAACGGATATCTCGTCGCGGGAAAGCTTGAAAATCGTTGTCCGGGAAAGGACGGCGTCGATGAAATCGGGTGAATAATACTGTTTTCTTATGTTGATGTCGAAAAAAATCTCGCGATAACTGCCTTCGAGCAGGAGTTTCAGAGCCGAGGCGCGCGTGACGCCGTTCGGGTCGCGTGACGGCAGTGTTCCGAGGTAGAGCGCGTCCGCGTTCATGTATCCGGTCGTGTCGCGGGGGAGGGGTACGCAGTCGTAAGCGGCAGGAAACGGAAGCTCGTAGTCGGGAATGCCGTTTTTGAGCGTCACAAGGCTCCTGCCGGTCGGCGCCTGAACGCGGGCGATCCCCGCGGTGTCCATTCCGAACGCTCCGGCTTCGAGCAACGCCTCGTCGCCGTCGGCGTCCATTCCGACCGCCGTCACCATTTTTACGTCCGCTCCGAGCTTCGACATGTGTGCGGCAAAATTGAACGCCGCTCCGCCGATTTCCCGTTTGCCGGGGAAAACGTCCCATAAAATGTCTCCGAAAACAATGATCTTCATGCTGCGGTTCCTCCTTGTCGATACGCCGCGATGATACCACAAACCGCCATCTTTCTGCAACAGAACCGAAACCCGGGTCTGACCGAAACCGGGGTCTGTCCCCCGTTGCATCCCCGGCGGGGACAGGGTCGAAACGGTGGTCTGTCCCCCGTTGCATCCCCGGCGGGGACAGGGCCGAAACGGTGGTCTGTCCCCCGTTGCACCCCCGGCGGGGACAGGGCCGAAACGGTGGTCTGTCC
>CADBOE010000183.1 GCA_902796205.1 uncultured Ruminococcus sp.
CAGCGGTTCGTCAGCGGTTCAACGGTGATTCAGCGATGATCCGACAGCGGCTCGGCAGCAGTTCGGCAGCCGTCAGGCAGCTGTTCAGCCGCGTTCACACGGTTCGCTATGCCGTCCGCGGCCGCTCTTCCCGACGAGAAAGCGACCGTCAGATTATACCCTCCCGTCAGCCCGTCGACGTCCATCACCTCTCCGGCAAAAAACAATCCGTCGCATTTTTTCGATGCAAAGCTTTTAGGATCGATCTCTTTAAGCGCGACGCCGCCCTGGCTTACTATTCCGTGATCCGGATCGTCCGGGCCGGCGGGAGTCAACGTGAAGCATTTAAGGCATCCGGCGATCCTTTTCCGTTCCTCGCGGGTAACGGATGAAGCGGTGCGGTCCGCGGCTACGGCGCATCTGTCGAGGATGATTCCGCACATTGACGACGGAAGCAGCAAAGGCATGATATTTGACAATTTCCTGTTGGGATAACGGTCGAACTCACGGGTAAGGCGTGCATCCAGCATGCTTTCGGATAACGCCGGCTTCAGATCGAGTTCAATCGTAAATGAATTATCCGCGTTTACTCCGCCGTAAACAGAACCGTCGAAGCGGAGGTACGGTTCGATCACGGCCGGATCAGACGCGGCTGCCGTGCCTTTTCGTACCGTTTCGAAAATAAAAAATCTGCTGAGAGACAGGATCACCGGTCCGGTAACGCCTTTGTCAGTAAACATAAGCTCGCCGAAATCCTCAAAAAGCGTCTTCCCTGCCCTTTTAAGCCTCACAGCCGTATTCCTGAGGGTAAGACCCTGCATAGCGGCGCAAGCGCCTTTTTCGCGGCAAATAAGAGCGATAAGAGATGGTGCCGGAGCTTCGACGGTATGACCGGCGCTCATGGCGAGCCGATAGCCCGACCCGTCAGACCCGGTCCCGCGGTACGTGAAACCGCCGGCGGCGATCAGAACGGTTTTTCCGCCGACGCGCAGCTCTCGCCCGCCGCACGTTCCCGACACGCCCTTTATCTCACAATCCGAGATCAATAATTGTTTCACGTCGAAACCGTAGATAACGGGAATCCTGAGACGCTTTATCATTTTAACGAGCAGTTCGGCGACGTCATACGCCCTTTGCGATTCCGGAAAAACTCTTCCGCCTCTTTCGGTAACGGTGGCGAGGCCGTTCTCGTTCAGCCACGAGATCAGGTCGGTATTTGAAAAACGGCTGAAAGCGGAAAGCATGAACTTGCGGCCGGCAACTATATTTTCGCAAAACTCGTCGAACGGCTTCGCGTTAGTGACGTTGCAGCGGCCTTTTCCGGTGATCCGGAGCTTCCTGCCGAGCAATTTGTTTCTTTCGCATATAACAGGCTTCAGACCCTTTTCGGCCAGAAAGACGGCCGCGGTCATCCCCGCCGGTCCTCCGCCAACTATCACCGCGTCATATAAAGTGTTCGCGGGATCAACGACGGCGTCCATATCAGATATAGTGAGCCATGCGTGAGCTGTCGGAATTGTCGCCGTCAAATCCGTATTTTTTCAGCTGGCGACGCTTGAAAAACGCGACGGCCGGCTGGGGAAACAGCGCGTAGGAAAGGACGTCCTCGTCCTGCTCGATATATTCGGCGATCTCCTGTCTGTACTCCGGAAGTTTGTCCGCGAGAAGATCGGCTGGTCTGCATTCGACCGGCTTCCTGTCTCCGAGAATCATTTTCTGAAACTCAGGATCGATCTTGCATGGCGTACGTCCGTACTCTCCGGCCACGACGCCCTTTACCTCGTTAGTCACGACCTTGTACCTGCTGCCGGAAAGAACGTTCAGAACGGCCTGAGAGCCGACGATCTGGCTCGTGGGCGTCACAAGCGGCGGATAGCCGAGGTCTGAGCGGACGTTAGGAACCTCCGCAAGAACCTCCTCGTACCTGTCCATGGCGTTCGCCTGCTTCAGCTGTGAAACAAGATTGGAAAGCATTCCGCCAGGGACCTGGTATATCAGAGCGTTCACGTCCGGACAGAGCATCCTCGTGTCGAGTCTTCCGTCACTGATATATTTCTCCCTGAGAGGCTTGAAATACGAAGATATCTCGTTGAGCTTTTTAAGATCGAGTCCCGTATCGTAGGGCGTTCCGGCCAGAGCGGCGACGAACGATTCGGTCGGGGGCTGGGACGTACCCATCGAGAAAGGAGACAGCGCCGTATCGACAATATCGACGCCGGCCTGCACAGCTCTCAGATACGTCATCGATCCGAG
>CADBOE010000184.1 GCA_902796205.1 uncultured Ruminococcus sp.
CGCCGGGCGAAGAGGTCCCGATTTGCGGAGTCGCCTGCTCACCGTCCGTCGGAACGGCCGCCGAGCCCTCGGCGTGAGTCGAAAAAGGCAAAGTCGGAAGCGCGGTCAGTATCGCGCCGCGTTCGCCTCCCGGATCCCTTTTTCCGTTCACCGCAATTATTATAAAAATGATAAGACCTACGATCACGGCGAATACCAGCGCGACCGCAAGCCTGTTGAACATGATTCTTCTTTTGTAATTCTTATTGTCTGAGCGCATCGGAAATTGCCTCCCCCATCTGAGCAGTCGTGCATATAATGATCTTATCCGTGTAATTTCCGGCAGGAGCGATGTCGGGCGTCCTGTAACCGTACTCAAGCGCATTCTCCACGGCGCGCTCTATCTCCGCGGCCGCTTCCGGAAGCCCGAGCCGGTATCTTAAAAGCATTGCCGCCGAAAGAATCATGCCAACGGGATCTGCCTTGCCCGTGCCGGCGATATCTGGAGCTGATCCGTGGATCGGTTCGTAAATATCGACCTTTCCGATCGAGGCGGAAGGCAGAAGTCCGATCGAACCGGTGATGACGGCTGCTTCATCGGAAAGAATATCGCCGAAAAGATTCGAGGTAACGACCGTGTCGAATTTATAAGGCGCGGAAGCGAGCTGCATGGCAGCGTTGTCAACGTACATTGCGGACGCTTCAACGTCGGGATAACCGGCGGAAAGCTCAGCCATGATACGACGCCAGAGCCTCGACGTCGCAAGCACGTTCGCCTTGTCGACGAGGCACAGCTTCTTCCCGCGCGTTTGCGCGCATTCGAAGCCCTTGCGGATGATACGCTCTATCTGAGCGCGCGAATAATACTCCGTATCATAAGCCTCGTTTTCTCCCTCGGCTCGTTCCCCGAAATAAATGCCGGAAGACAGTTCCCTTACGATCATTATATCTATTCCTTTATCGGTGATCCTGTCTTTCAGCGGAGAAGCGTTTTTCAGGCATGCATATACCCTGGCCGGTCTGAAATTGGCGTAGGCGTCGCACTCTTTTCTGAGAGTGAGCAATCCTTTTTCCGGCCTTACGGAGGGATCGACCCCGTCCCACGCAGGACCTCCGACGGCGCCGAGAAGCACGGCGTCCGAATTTTTGACGACAGACGTATCAACGGATCTCAATGGGACTCCGTATGCGTCAACGGCGCAGCCGCCGAAAAGTATTTCCGTTATTTCATATTGAACGCCGTATTTTTTAAGCTGATATTCGAGAATATTTAAGGCGATATCGCCTATTTCGGGTCCTATTCCGTCTCCCGGGGCATAAATCAGTCTAAACAATTGAGAACACCGCCCTTTGAAATAATATTCATGATAAATTCCGGAAAAGCGGCAGCCTTGAAGACTTTTCCTGTTTTCACGTCGGTGACGGTGCCGTTTTCAAGGTCTGCTTCTATAACGTCCCCGGCGGAGAAGCGATCCGCGGCTTCGGGACATTCCAGAATCGGAAGGCCGATATTGATCGCGTTTCTGTAAAATATTCTCGCAAACGATCGCGCGACTATAAGAGAAACACCGCATTCCTTGATGACGGCCGGCGCGTGCTCCCGCGAGGATCCGCAGCCGAAATTATCACCCGCCACGATAACGTCTCCGGGCTGCACGCGATTTACGAAACCGGCGTCTATATCTTCCATGCAATGCGCCGAAAGCTGCTTCATATCAGTGATATTGAGATATCTTGCCGGGATAATAACGTCCGTGTCGACGTCGCTTCCGTATTTGAAAACTTTTCCGCGAATCATAATAACGCACCTCCGATATAACCGTTAACGGCCGCCTCGGCCGCGGTGCGGGGCGAAGCGAGATATATTTCAGAACTGACCGGTCCCATCCGGCCGACAAAATTCCGGTTTGTAGTCGAAACGCATTTTTCGTTGTCCGCGAGCACGCCGGTATGTCCGCCGAGGCACGGTCCGCACGTCGGAGTGCTGAAAACCGCGCCGGCTTCAATAAATATTGACGCCAGACCTTCTTCGATGGCCTGCAGAGCGATTTTCTGCGAGCCGGGTATCACGATGCATCTGACAAAAGGCGCGACGTGCTTTCCTTTAAGGACTGAAGCGGCGGCTCTCAGGTCGGAAATGCGTCCGTTCGTACACGATCCGATGACCACCTGGTCGATCTCGGTTCTTTTCAGCGACGCGACCGGAACGGAATTCGAAGGCTTGTGCGGTTTCGCGACCATCGGAACGAGTGAAGCGAGGTCAATATCGATGATGCGGATATATTCGCCGCTCTCCGGCGCGGCCTCAGGCAGAAGATTTCCGTCGACAAACGCGCGGTCGTATTCTGCTCCGGTTTCTTCAAGATAAGCCTCGGCGGCTTTGTCAAACGGGAAAAATCCGTTTTTCGCTCCGGCTTCTATCGCCATATTGCATACGGTGAACCTGTCGTCCATCGAAAGCGACGCGACGCCATCGCCGAAAAATTCCATCGATCTGTAAAGCGCGCCGTCGGTCCCGATCATTGAAATGATATACAGTATCAGATCCTTTCCGGAGCAGCCTTCGGGAAGAGAGCCGCTCAACCTGAAGCCGATAGCCTCCGGGATCCTGAACCAGCATTTTCCGGTGCGCATCGCGACAGCGAGATCGGTGCTGCCGATTCCGGTGCTGAACGCTCCGAGAGCTCCGTAGGTACACGTATGAGAATCGGCTCCTATGATGATCCCGCCGGGAGCGGCCAGCCCGCGTTCCGGTATGAAGCAATGCTCTATCCCCGTCTCTCCGACGTCGTAAAACAGTATATTTTCGTGAGACCGGGCGAATTCGCGGCACTGTCTGACGTTGTTTGCCGATCTGATGTCCTTGCAGGGCGTAAAATGATCCATGCAGAAAACGATTTTTGAGCGTGACGTTATTTTCCCGTCAGGAAAATGCTTCTCAAAAAGATTTATGGCGGGCGGAACGGTGATATCGTTTCCGAGAGCCAGGTCAAGCTCGCAAAGACACAGCTCTCCGCCCCGGACTTCATTTTTTCCGGCTCCTTTTGCAAGAATCCGCTGAGTGTAAGTCATCCCTTACCGCCTCCTTTACGACCCGGTATGACCGCCGGAAGAAACGCCGTCCGCTCCGATCTGATTGAGCATGTTATTGATGGCGTTTATATACGCTTTCACGCTCGCCTCGAATATATTCGGGTCAACGCCGTAGCCCTTGTACGACCGGTCGTCCTTTTTTATCCGGACCGATACGGCACCCTGGGCGTCGATCCCGCCGGTAACGGCTTCGATCCGGTATTCGCAAAGCGCCGCGTCTATTCCGGTAGCGATATTGATCGCGTTGAACGCCGCCTCGATCGGGCCGCCTCCCATAGCGCTTCCCTCCGGAGTCCGTTCGCCGTTTTTCAGCAGCCGGACGCTGCACGTGCTGGAGAGGATGTTGCTTGAATTGATGATATAGCGGTCCAGCCTGTATATTTCAGGAATATCGAGGATCGTGTTTTTAAGAAGCGCCTCGATATCCTTGTCGGAGATAACTTTCTTTTTGTCGGAGAGGACCTTGAAATCCTCGAAAAGCACGTCGAGACGTTCGGGAGGAACGTTGAAGCCCATGCTCGCGAGTTTGTCCTCGAAAGCGTGGCGGCCCGAATGTTTTCCGAGCACTATCCTGTTTTCGGTGAGACCGACGGATTCGGGCGTCATTATCTCGTACGTTTCGCGGTTCTCCATAACGCCGTGCTGATGGATTCCGGCTTCGTGCGCGAAAGCGTTCGCGCCCGTAATTGCTTTGTTCGGCTGGACTTTTACGCCGGTTATCATCGTGAGCAATTTGCTGACCGCGGTGATCCTCGTTGTGTCGACTCCCGTTCCGACGCCGTAGTAGGCGCTTCTCACGCAGAGATTCATGACTATTTCCTCGAGTGCGGCGTTTCCTGCCCGCTCGCCGATGCCGTTGACGGTGCATTCGACCTGATCGACGCCGGCCCTGACGGCGGCAAGCGAATTCGCGACGGCCATACCGAGGTCGTTGTGACAATGCACGGAAAGCGGAACGTCCGAAAGCTCGGGGACGGCCTTTACGGCTTCAATTATCCTGACAATATCTTCCGGAGTCGCGTATCCGACGGTGTCGGGGATATTCAATATGGTAGCGCCGGCGAGCCTGGCCGCCCTGAAAACCTCGATCAGGAAAGCGGGATCCGATCTCGTCGCGTCCTCGGCGGAGAATTCGACGTCTTTCACGCGGGCGGCCGCGCGCGCGACGAACGTTCTGACTTTTTCAAGAACTTCATCTTTCGTGAGGTGAAGCTTGTATTTCAAATGGATATCGGACGTGGCGATGAAAACGTGAATCCTCGGCTTCGCGGCTCCCGAAACGGCCTGACACGCCTTTTCGACGTCGCTCTCGTTGAGTCTCGCCAGAGCGGCCACCGTGCAGCCTTTAATGTTTTCGGAAATGATTTTCACGCTTTCGAAATCTCCCGGCGACGCCGCGGGAAAACCGGCTTCAATTACGTCGACTCCGAGTTTTTCAAGTGCTCTGGCCATCTTCAGCTTCTCTTTTACGGTCATACTGAAGCCGGGCGCCTGCTCACCGTCTCTCAGCGTCGAATCGAATATTTTGCAGTATCTCAAGACCAAACACCTCCGACCGGTCAATTCTACCATAAAATCGCAATTCCAACAAGCGCGATCTCCGTATAGCGAAGCAGGTCCGCGCGGCAGGAAAAAGCTGTTGACAATGCGCGCCGCACGATATAAAATAGGATTAAATAAAAGATCACTTATCTTTGTGTGGTTTTGAAAATGCTGCCGGTTCACACCAACCGCAGCGAAACGATTTTAGGAGGAGTTTAGATGAAAAAGAGAATCTGTGCGTTGTTTGTACTTCTCGCGCTGATCACTTCCGTTTTCGCCCCGGCGTTCTATGCCGACGAGCCTGCGCCCGAGCCTACCGCCGAGGCGGGAAAGTCTTCTGCCGAGCTGACGCCCGAGGGTCCCGGCGGACTTGATTTCTATTCGATCACGATCCATTACGAGAAGCCTATTCTTGTCGACTATATCAAGAACAAGAATAACTATTACTTCACCTTCGAAGGCGAAGAGCAGGCTATTTCCGACACTTATGTGTTGCGCGCAGGAACGACTGCCACGAACGGATATTACAAGAATAAGGAAGCGAAGAAGAAGGAAGGAAACTTCAATCAGCTTCGCGGAACCGATATCCCCGCTCTCGGGCATTATTCGAAAGTTCCCTACAACTACGCTTACATCACGCATATTCAGGACGGCGCTATTCTCAAGTCACGTGAATCCGTGCCGCTGTTCGGAATTACAGCTCCGTACGACGACGGCGATCCTTACGTAAACAAGAATCCCAACGTCAAATACGACGATAAAGGCTACGCCCTCGACACGGAAGTCGACGAGAAGACCGGCGAGAATTTCAGGATCGATATCAACGATTACAGAATCACGAAGGACTATCTCTGGCTCGACAACGCCGGAAACAGAATCGAGCTCTTCTATCAGAAGTGCAAATATGTTCTCACCGGTCCCGATGAAAAAGGCAGAGTCAAATATTCTCAGGACAATATCAGATTTGTCGAAGAATATGAGATGATCCCCTACGAGATGCGTTTCGACGAGAACGGCATGATCAAGGACATCAGCACGATCCGCGTTCTGCAGTACGTTACGACCGAGGAGATGGATGCATTCCTTGAAGCCAACGGTGAGACCGCTACGCCTCAGAATCCCGCTTACCTCGAATTCCACGTAACAACCGACGAGGAGCAGATGGCCGAGATGCTTTCTTCTTCCAACAAGAAGAATTACAAGTTCCCGAAGAACAATTATACTTACAACCTGAAATATGCCATCTCCAAGGAGATCCCGGCCGCTCTCGCTCCGACGGCAGATCCCGCCGCCACCGGCGAAGCAGTCACGACCTACTCCGACGAAGAATACTACGATACGAAGAAAGTATTCACGATGGACAATATCATGCGCAGCGAAGAGGGATACCTCGTGACGCGTACTCCGCTCAACGGCACTCCCCAGCTCGACGTTAAGATCAAATCCATCACCATAGAGATCGACGCCGTTGGCGATCAGATTTATTCCGACGCCGCTTCCGATCCGCAGAACCTTAACACGATCTGCATTTCTCTGAACGATTACGAGGCGAACTGCATCGCAAAGAAGTACGCTCTTGACAATAACTATATTACTCAGGAGAAGTACGACAAGTTCTCGTCAATGATTCTTTCGACCGTAAACAGCAAGACGACCAGCACGGCTGTCGATCTGAGCGGCGAAAATTGCGACGAAAACTACAAGGCTACCGTTCAGTCGATCGATCTCGGTCTCACCGAGGAGCAGCTCGCTGCGCTTCCCAAGAACGCAACGTTCTATCTCACCTTCCACATCAAGACTCATCAGCCCGAAGGCGCGTTCGATATTGCGAAATGCAAGACTACCGGCAAGGATAAGAAGAGCGATCTGAATCCCGAAAACGCTTCCTCTTACTATGACATCATGCCTAAGGCCACTCTTGCTCCTACGGAGGATCCCAATCCTGCCAGCGACGGCGGAAATATTCCGTGGGGCATCATCGGCGGCGTTGGCGGCGGTGTCGTTGCCGCAGCTGTTGTTGCTGTA
>CADBOE010000185.1 GCA_902796205.1 uncultured Ruminococcus sp.
CCGGGCCGACGCGGGCAAAGCCGCGCTGAGCGCCGCTCTGAAAAGCAAATTGCCGCGCTACATGCTGCCGCACGCCATCATACGGCTCGACGCCATGCCGCTTACGCCGAACGGCAAGATCGACCGGAAACTTCTCAAAGAACGGTGGCTCTCCGTACGGAAACAGAATCAGCACCGGCAAGACTGAAAACGGCGGCCGGAAAAACGCGCGGCTCACCGGACCGCAGAGAGGAATACGCAAATGGATAAACTGCTTGAAATACTGAAAGAGCTCCACTCCGACGTGGATTACGAAAACTGCACCACACTGATCGACGACAAGATCCTCGACTCGTTCGACATAATCTCCATCATCACCGAAGTCAGCTCGGAATTCGACGTTCAGATACCCGCCGGCGAGATAATTCCCGAAAACTTCAACTCCGCGGCCTCACTCTGGGCGCTGATCGGGCGCCTCATGGACGAATAAACAGCCGCGCCGGAGCGCCGTTCGCATGTCGTTCGTTTCACTTGGCTTTTTAGCCTTCCTGGCAGTGCTGATCGCGCTGTACTACGTTATCCCGGGCAAATGCCAATGGATGTTGCTGCTGGCAGGCAGCATCTTTTTCTATGCTTTCACGGGCTGGCGTCCGCTCGTTTTTATAACGGTCACCGCGCTGTCAACGTACGCCGCCGGCATTCTCATCGGCCGCGTTAACGCCGCCGGAAACGCATGGCTGAAGGACAACGCCGGATCGCTCGACCGTGAAACGAAAAAAGCGTACAAGGCCGGAATCAAACGCCGCACCCGCGCCGTCATGGTGATATGCCTCGTGCTGAATCTCGGCATTCTGGCGGTAATTAAATATACCGATTTCGGCATATCCATCGTTAACGGCATATTCGGGACGCAGATCGGTTATTTCCGCTTCATACTGCCGCTTGGCATCTCGTTTTATATTTTCCAGAGCATGGGATATATTATCGACGTATATCGCGGAAAATACGCGCCGGAGCGGAATTTCGCGCGCTTTTCGCTATTCGTGTCATTTTTCCCGCAGCTTCTGCAGGGACCGATAAGCCGGTTCGACGAATTGTCGAAAACGCTTTACGGGCCGCACCGCTTCCGGTACGAAACTGTGGCGAGAGGCGCGTGGAGAGTTTTGTGGGGCTATTTCAAAAAAATGATCGTTGCCGACAGAATGATAACCGCCGTAACGGCTCTGTCGGGAGATACTGCGGCTTATACCGGCGTTTTTGTCCCGGTCCTCGTCCTGTTCTACGCGATCCAGCTTTACGCGGACTTCACCGGCGGCATTGACATCACGATCGGTATTGCGCAGATGCTCGGGATCGACGTCGCCGAAAACTTTGACAGACCCTTCTTCTCGCTGAATATCGCCGAATATTGGCGTCGCTGGCATATCACCATGGGGACGTGGTTCAGGGATTATATTTTTTATCCGCTTTCCGTCAGCCCCGGAATGATGAAAATATCGAAATGGTCGCGCGAAAAGCTCGGACAGGCCGTCGGGAAACGCATCCCGGTATATCTTTCCACGATCATAGTATGGTTCGCGACCGGTCTGTGGCACGGCGCCGCGTGGAACTTCATCGTGTGGGGCCTTCTGAACTGCGTTGTGATCGTGATTTCGCAGGAGCTGTCGCCGCTCTACACGCGTTTTCACGGCCGCTTCGCCTTCAGCAACACGAAAGGGTACAACGTTTTCCAGATGTTCCGCACCTTCTGGCTGATGGGATTCATTCGCGTCCTCGACGTGTACCGCGACGTGCCCGCGACGTTCAGGCAGGTCGGGACAATGTTTACCACGCCGAACTGGGGCCGCCTTTTCGACGGGAGCCTGCTCGGGCTCGGACTC
Source organism: uncultured Ruminococcus sp. (assembly GCA_902796205.1). GTDB lineage: Bacteria > Bacillota > Clostridia > UBA1212 > UBA1255 > UBA1255. The sequence goes on from CADBOE010000185.1 coordinate 1,860, forward strand.
GGAATTCACGATTACGCGGTGATCGCGGCCGGGTGCGCGGCGATGCTCACCGTCAGCATATTGCAGAACAGACGCCCGGTGCGCGACCGTCTGATGGCAATGCCGGTTGCCGCCCGGTACGTCATGTTTGCCGCCGCGGTGCTGCTGATATTCGTGTTCGGAGCATACGGCATCGGATACGACGCGGGACAGTTCATTTATACTCGATTCTGACGGCAATGAACGGGACGCGGCGGGCGACGACGAATACGGAAGCGGCGAAGGTGACAGACGCGCCTGACGGCAACGAACGCGGAAGCGGGGACAGACGCGGCGTCAACGGCGGAACAGCCGCCGAAGCCGGCGCCGGATATTATATGAAAGGAGTGGCGTGAGATGCCCGGAACGGAAGAAAAACCTGCCGGAAACGGAAACGGATCCGGAACAAAAAAAGCAGCCGTAATTGTCCGCGTTGCGATACTGGTGCTCGTGCTGCTTCTCGGACTCTGGCTCGCCCAGCGTCTGCTTGTGCCGAAATATATATCGGTCAACGAGGAAGGCCTGCTCACCCGCGAATATTACGCGGCCGCGGGCGGAAACGACGTTCTTTTCATCGGCGATTGCGAAGTGTATTCAAACTTTTCCCCCGTAAAGCTGTGGCAGGACAGAGGCTATACTTCAGTCATACGCGGTAGCCCTCAGCAGCTGATATGGCATTCCTACTATATGCTCGAGGATACGCTGCGCTATGAAAAGCCGAAGGTCGCGGTATTCAACGTGCTTTCCATGAAATACGGAGAGCCTCAGAGCGAGGCTTACAACCGCCTGGCTCTCGACGGAATGAAGCTTTCCGATGTAAAGCTGCGCGCCGTTGCCGCCTCCAGAACGGAGGACGAAACGGTTGCCAGCTACATTTTCCCGCTTCTCCGCTTCCATTCACGCTGGAGCGAGCTCGGGAGCGAGGACTTCAGGTATATGTTTTCCACGAAGCAGCTTTCCCACAACGGATACGTGATGAGACTCGACGTAAAATCCGTCGATACGGTTCCGCGGGACAAGCCGCTCGAGGACTATTCGTTTTCGCAGGTATGCTGGGATTATCTCGACAGGATGAAGAAGCTGTGCGACGACAACGGCATCCGCCTGATCCTCATCAAGGCGCCCACGCTCAAGCCGGCGTGGTATGACGAATGGGACGAGCAGATCGTTAAATACGCGGAGGATAACGGACTCAGCTACGTAAATCTGCTTGACCTCCGGGATGAAATAGGGATAGACTATGGGACGGACACGTTCGACGCCGGAATGCATCTGAATCTGTCCGGGGCGGAAAAGCTGACCGCCTGGTTCGGCGATTACCTTGCCGAAAACGTTCCCTCGCTGGCCGACAGACGGTCGGATGCCGGAATGGCGGCGAGATGGAACGAGAAAATCAGATATTATGAAGAAATGCGCGACGCCCAGCAGCGGCAGCTTGATGAAAGCGGCCGCATCGATTCGTATTGGGGCTGAGCCGCTTCAAAGGAGAGGAATACTAATGAAAAATTGTTTTGTCACGAAAAGAAAAACGTCACTGCGTTTATTTGCCTGCATATTGCTTGTCGCGGCCGCGGCGTCGCTGACAGTGTTTTCCGGATGTGCCGGAAGCGGCACGGAGCAGACCTCCGCCGCCGTTCCCGGGAGCACGGATTCACACGGCTCTGAATCGCAGGCGACTCCTTCGGCTGCGGATTCTTTTGTTTTCAAAAAGGGAGACGTCACCATTGCGATGCACGCTCCGGCAGGCCCGGTAATCGAGGCGCTCGGAGCATATACGAATTATTACGAGGAGCCGAGCTGCGCGTTCGAGGGAATGGACAAGACGTATTCGTATCCGGGATTTGACGTTACCACATATACGAAGGGCGGCAGCGATTACGTTTCCGGCGTAATCTTCTGGGACGATTCCGTCGCCACCGCGGAAGGCGTATATATAGGACAGACGCTCGAAGACATCAGGAAGGCTTACGGCGCCGACGTCTCCGGAGAGACGTCCGTTTCACTGACCCGCGGAGCGTCGAAGCTGCTTTTCCTGCTGAAGGACGGCGCCGTCAGTTCCATCCAGTATCTCGCTGTTGAAAATTAAAAACAAGGTGAAAGTATGACTGCGATGACGGACCGCGCAACCGGACACGGTTCCGCCGCACCCGCTGCCGCCGGGGCGCCGGAGCTTCTGACGATGGACCTCAGGCGCTCTTATATATGCGTCAGGCCCGAAAATGCTGTTTTCTCGTGGGCGCCCGGAAACGGGTGGGGGACTGCCCGGCAGATCTCGTACGAGCTCAGAGTTTACGGCGGCGACAGCCTGTCGGATATTGTCTACGACAGCGGCGTTATCGCCTGCGGAACAACGTGCGGCATACGTCCTCCCGGTTTGGCGGAGGCGCTGACCGCAGCCGCGTCCGGCCGTCTTCTGCGCTGGTCGGTCGTGGTCTTGCTGAGCGACGGACGCCGGTCCGCGGAAGCCGACGGCAATTATTTCTCGGTCCGCACGGCCGGAGATGATAGTTCGGATTTCTTTCTTCCGCCGTTATGGGCGAAAAACGCCCCCTGTTTTGCTTTTTTCAGAAAATATTTTACGGTTCCGGAAGGTACGGCGAGGGCAATTGCGTTCGCGACCGCATTGTCGCCGGAGCCCGCACGCCAATTCGTGTATAATCTTTACGTAAACGGGACGGAAATTTCAGTCGGTCCTCCGAGACTCGACCGCGATCCGTCCTCCGGCGGCGCCGACGATATTCTGTATTACGGCGCGTTCGACTTCACGGAAGCGCTGAAGCCGGCTCAGGGAGAGGTCAATACTATCTCCGCGCTGTGTCATACGGCCGAAGGGAAGGCGTTCGGCGCGCAGGTCGTATTTTACGACCGTGCCGGCTTTGAGAAGGGCAGGTTCGATACGGGCGACGGATCATGGGAGGCAATGGACGCCGATCCCGTTTTCCGTCCGTCCGGGTCGGCGGGGACTCATTATTATTCAGCTTACGCAAGCAATATCGATATGACGGCGCGGCGCGATGCGTATGAACAGCCGGAA
>CADBOE010000186.1 GCA_902796205.1 uncultured Ruminococcus sp.
CCGTGCTTATAAGCAGGATAAGCGGGATAAAAAGAAGGTGAAATACTTAAAACAATTACCGAATTAACTTAATCGTTACAAACGAAAGCGTTCTCCGATTTGTATCAGGACTGATGGCCATATTTGCCCGCCCGCCTCCGGTCCGCGAGCGTCAGCAGAATCACCGCGGCCAGTATCAGGATTATTCCCGCCGCAGTTCTGAACGTTATTCTCTCGTGAAAAACGTACGCGCCGATAATAACTCCCGTCACGGGCTCGACCGTGCTGAGCATCGACGACCTCACTCCGCCGCACTTCATTATGCCGATCTGAAAGAGAGACGCGGCGATGACCATGGCGACCAGCCCGAGACCGGTATATGAGATCCACACCTGCCACGGAAGGTCCAGCAACAGGCGGCGCTGCGGAAGAGAAAACAACGCCGTCAGGAGCGATGAAAATAGCGACAGCCAGAAAATGATCACCGGGACAGGCAGCTCCTTCAGGCCGCTCCTGTCGATCCCTGTTACGTACACGGCGTAAACGGCTCCTGATCCGGCGGCAAGAAGCACTCCCCTGATATCCATATTGCCTTCAACGTTGCACAGACACAATATGCCGGCAACGCACAGAAGCAGGCATATCACATTTTTCACGCTGAATCCCGACCTGAAAACGCAAACCGAGATCAGCATGACTATGACCGGATAAGTAAAATGCAGAGTCGTTGCCAGCCCGGAATCGATATATACGTACGAGCCGTACAACATACACGGCATCGCGGAAAAGAACAGCGACAGAACCGCGATCTTTACGAATTGTCCGCGTCTGATTCTGAAGGCGGCCGGCCCGTAACGGATCAGGATGACGACGGCTGAAAACAGCGCTCCCGTCGCGAAGCGGCCGAACGCGACCGTATAGGCGTTGCTCCCGAGCGAATATGCGTATTTTGTCATCAACGGCATGGTTCCGAACAGGATCGCCGAAACGAATGCGCATATCATTCCGGCGGTTTCCGGGCTGATGCGCTTTTTGGATATCCGGCGCCCGTCAGGCTGTTTTGCGTTTTGTTCGTCTGTCGGCATAATGCTACACTGTCGCTCCCGTCGAGTTTCCCGCCTCTTTGCGGGGCGTCCGCCGGTAGTATAGCACTAAACGCGGGATCAGCCAATAATTATTTCGGGCTGAGCGGGCAGTTTCAGCCGCATTACGCCTGAATCGACATTTTCGGCTGAAATCCTCAAAGACACTTTCAGCCGCATTCCGCCAAAATCGCGGTTTGCGGCTGAAAAATCAGAAGCCGTTTCGGCATCTACCCCTGCTCCGCATAGGCAAACACCGCCACGCGCTGAGCGGCGAGCACCGCATCGGTCCAGGCGGAAACAAGAGTCGGATCTTCGGGATACGCTCCCGCTAAACCGGAAATGAAATCGCGGCCGGTCCTGTCGAGGCCCTGCGCGGCAAACTCGTTGAAGTCCGCCGGAAGCCCGAGCCACGAACGCGTTTCATCCGTAGCGATGTTGTTGGTCGCTTTATAAACTTCCCAGACCCACTTCGGAGTCGGCCACAGGCGGATCGAGCCGGCGGCGCCGATCTTGCGGTAAAAGCCCTTGTCCGGTCCGTGCTGACCGTGATGACCCATCTGGACGTATTCGGAAGCGATCTCCTCCATCGGCCACATTTTCAGAAGGCGCGCCGCGTTGTCAATATACGAATCGCCCAGGAACAGGACGCTGTGCGTGCCGTACGTCATACGAAGTACGGTGGAGGTGCTGTTGACGTTGCTGTTGTTTTTCGCCCACGTCTGGAGCACGCGGAATTTCACTCCGTCAAAATCAAACTCAAGGCCGTTCAGGATATTGTCCGTGGTAATGACTGCGCCGTTTATCAGATCGTAGTAATAGCTGTCGCCTCCGTCGGCGGGCTTAACGAATTTTTCCCCGGGGATCGCGGCCTGTGCGTTGCCGTGAAAGCCGCAGACCGAATAATAATTTTCAAAGCCGCGCTTTAGCTGCTCGACTTCCTCGAGATCGTAGTCGTTTGCCCCGGAGGAGCTTTTCCATTCAACGCCGAAATCCGGAAAATTGAAATAGAAATTGTTGATCCGGTAGTTGGAATCCGCGTTGTAGCTTTCAAGCATTTTCGCGAGTTCGCCTATGTGATCGTTGTGACCGTGCGACAAAAACCACGCTTCCACCTCGAAATAATCGTTCTGCGAAAGACCGAGTACCGATCTGATCGCGGCCGGCATATATGCGGGCTTGTCCTTGCCGTGTCCCGCTATGCCTCCGTCTATCACGACGATCCTGTTCTGAGGCGTCCTGATAACGTAACTCATGAGCAGGCTCTGGTCCTCGGGAGCGAGCTGATAAATCTCGACGTCACGCGGGCGCGGCTCCGGAGATGCGGTCGGATCCTGCGCCTCCGACGTTCCCCGGACTTCAGCCGGCGAAGGCGAAGACGTTGACGCACACGCTCCGAGCAGAACGGGCAGAATGATTGAGAAAGCCAGCAATGCCATAATAAACTTTCTTTTTTTCATAATAGCGTTCAATCATCACTCGCCTGCGGCGGCACCGAGCGTACCGACAGCGGCGGCGTTGGCAACGAGCTCTTCCGCGCTGAGCGCTCTGTCGTAAAAACGAAGCGAGCGGATCGTGGCGTCGTATGATTTGTTGGAATCGTTGTGGCCGATAAAGAACGTGCTTACAGCCTCGAGCGTCGCTTTGGCATCAACGGACGAGAGCAGCTCTCCGTCCGAATACAGACATATCTTGTCGCCGAGCTTGAACGTGACGGCAATCGTTTTGTTGTTGACGGAATCGAATCCGGCCCCGGCTTTCTGAGGTCTCGAATTGGAGGGCGAGGTTTTGAACTCTATCGCGTCATTGGAATTGCGGATAAACA
>CADBOE010000187.1 GCA_902796205.1 uncultured Ruminococcus sp.
CCGACGGTCGCAAAAAGCGAACCGAGAGTTTCGAAATCTGCTCCGAGCATATTGATCGGGGTGGACGTGTCGGGGACGTTGAAATTACCGACAACGTTCTCCTGCTCCTCCGCAAAGGAAACGGTCAAAAGTCCCGTTATCATCATTACGGACAGCAATACTGCCAAAAATTTTTTCATAGATTTACCTCCGTTTTAATTTATGAGTCTATTTTAGCTAATCGATCGCGATTTGTCAATATCATTAACGAACGGATAGTTCCGGACAGAAAACGCAAATCCGGTAATAAAAATCTTACTTTTTGTGTTTCTTCCTGACAAGTACGGCCGCAATTGCCGCGGCGGCGATCGCGACTGCAGAGCCGCCGACGATCCAGACGCCAGGATTCATTCCCTTCGTTCTGCCGTTTTCATTTTTGCCAGGGCCGCCGGACGGCGTGGCGTCGGAGCTGACTGTAGCTTCCCCGGAAGGATCTGCCGTCGCCGCCGAAGCCGGATCGCTCGCCGCAGGAACGTCCGTCGCGGGAGTCCCGGTAGATACGGGCGAGGGCTGTTCTGTCGCCGGATCGGTCAACGCAAAATTCCCGTCGAATTTTCCTGCAGCTTCCGCAGACTGGAAAAACGTGATCCATTCGACCTCGAGCTCTCCTCCCTCCGGCGCGTGATCGAAAACGTCGAACCTGATGCCTGTGAGATAATCGCGGCATCTCGGATTTTTGGAAAAGTCTATCGTAACGTACTGCCATTCAAGCGAATTATCGTAATCGAACGTAAAACTGTTCCCGGCCTTCGGCGCGTTGGATTTATCGGTAAGAAAGAAGATCTCGCCCTTCAGAGGATCGGTCTCGTTCACGCGTCTGACTTTCATTTTCATCACGGGATAATCGGCGATCCTGACTCCCGGATCGGTGGCAATGTCGTCGAACATTATTCTTATCTGAGGGTCGTCATTGGCACCGGCGACTATGATACTGAGGCATTCCTCGATTTCAGTCGCGATACCGGGATCCGGAGAAACGATATAAAGCCAGTCGTAATCGTTGAAAATTACCGTGAAGTTGCTGTTCGGCGCGTCTGAAAGCTCGCCCGAAGGAGTATCCGCGGTCTGTTTCACCGCCTCGGAAGGAGTTCCGAGATAATTATCATGCTGATCCTTGAAGATCACTCTCGCTCTCAGCGAATGCTCCGGATCGGGAATACCGTCGTTATAGCAGATCTGCTTAGGACTTGCCTTGTCGAGCCATACGCCTGATTGCTGGCCCGGTTCGGGTTCGTGGAGCAGGAGCACGTACTCGCCGGGCTTTAACGGCTCGGCGTCGAAATCGAGCGATATCCATTGGTTATCGTCGAATCCGTCATATCTTTTTTCAGCCACCGGCTTGCCCGCCACCGACTTGTCATAATCCGTATCGAACGCGTACAGAGACAGCGTGATGAAGCCTCCGGAAGGTCTGTTCCACGTGGGACAGTTCACCTGCACGCTCAACGCAGGCGCGGCAGTAACGAACTGACATCCCATCGTGCTCTCTTCGCTGCCGGACAGGTCGACGGGAGTTCCGCCAATCTCGTCCCAGAGATCGACTGTCACCTGCCCCGCGCTCTCCTCCGCCGCAAGAACGGAGGGAATGCAAAGCGTGAACAGGACGGCCGAAAGAAAAACAGCGAAAACGGCGGAAAACAACGGCGTTTTTTTCATTATTGCTCACCTTCCTGAATGCCTTTTAGTATTTTCGCGAGCTCGGAATCGGGCCCGAGAACTATTGTTTTTTCCTTCGACGAAGCCTGGCTGTCGAGCACGGCCTTCAGCGCATCGAGAGACTTGGTGAATTCGTAAAAGTCCTGCTTGTCCTTCGTATCGTAAGCGTCGGCCAGGAGCTTCATATACTCCTGCTCACCCTCGGCGACTATGGCCTCCGCTTCGGCCTGAGCGTCGGAAACGATTATATTTACGTTTTTGTCGACGTCGTTTCTGATCTTCTGCGCCTCGGCCTCGCCTTCGGCCACGTAAGACTGACGGATCTTGTTCCTCTCGGCGATCATTCTTTCAAATACAGCGGATTCGTTTTCGGAGGGCAGGTCGAAACGCTTGATCTTTACGTCCGTGACTTCTATTCCGTACGCCTTCGTAAGGTCCTTTACGAGATCGAAAACGTTCTTGTTGAGATCGTTTTTCCCGTCGCTGTCGGAAAGCTGTATGATAGAATCCTGAGGCATCGTGCCGATGATATTCTTGAGCGCGTTATACGTTGAAGCGTCGAGTCTGTTCCGGGCTTCGGAAGCGCTTCCGAGCGTTCTGTAGAACGTAAGCGGATCCGCGATCTTCCAGAGCACGTAGCTGTCCACGCTCATTGCTTTCGAATCCGAGGTCAGAACGTCTGATTCCGGAAGATCATACAGCTGAACGTTGTTTTTCAGCTTTTTGACGCTGTCGATGAAAGGAACTTTAAGATGAAGACCAGGCTCGTCCTTCACGTCGACGACTTTGGAGAAACGGAGGAGCAGCGAATATTCATCCTCGTTCACCGTATAGAACATATTCGCAAGGCAGACGAGCAGGAGCAAGCCCGCAACAACAAGTATGACAGTTAACGTTTTTTTCATGGCCGCGCCCCCTTTCACGAAAGCTTGTCGAGCGGAAGAAGCGACGTCGTACCGCTTTCATCCGTAAGAATAATGAGTTTTACGTCTTTGAGGGCCGATTCGATCATCTCAAAGTACATTCGCTTTTTGGTGATCTCCGGGTTCAGGATATATTCGTTGTACATAGCCTCGAACATGGCGACTTTTTCCTTCGCCTCGTTGATCCTGTTCTGTTTTCTGTACTGAGCGTCCTGACGGAGCTTGTCGGCCTGAGCCTCAGCTTTGGGTATCTCGGCTTTTTCGTATGCGTAAGCGTCGTTGATGGCTGTTTCGCGTCCCTGCTTTGCCGTTTCGACCGCCTTGAAGGCCTGCGACACTGCCTCGTTCGGAGCCTCAGCATCCTGTATTTTTACGCTTTCGAGAGTGATACCGAAATCGTAATGCTGGAGCTCGTTGAAAATGGAATCCTTAATCTCGCTCTGGATCATGCTTTTCTTCGTCGTGAGCACGTCGTCAACGTAATAAGAACCGACGACCGTCCTGATCTGCGACTGTACGAGACTTTTAAGTATGGATTCCGGAGAAATGCTGCTGTAGAGATATTTTTCAGGATTCGATATCCTGTATTCGACGAAGAAATCGACGTTTACGATATTGAAATCGCCTGTGATCATCTTGCTCTCGTTGTCTACGCTCACCGTGGAGCCGTTGTCGAGCGTTTTGAAGCCTATCTCAACCTTGCGTATAACGTTTACCGCGACCTTTTTAACCTGCTGTATGCCGAACGGCGCCTTGAAATGAATACCGGCCTCGTCGACAACGGAGGTTACTTTTCCGAACGTCGTGACGACGGCGTTTTCCGTTTCGTCCACCGTGTACCAGCACGACGAAATGATAACCACCGCTATAAGCGCGATAATGACGAAAGGAATGATAAGCCTGATTTTCTTTTTCTGTTCAGGCGTGATTTTCTTGAACGGATTCTCGATAACCGTATAAGAACGCTCTGGTCCCATCGAACCACCTCCGGGACGGAATTTTATCATAACGGACGGATTATTACAATCAGATCGTGATTCCGAAAAACCGCCCGGTATTGTCCCTGAAAATACGGGCGAGCTCTTCCGCGGATGTCCCGGTAAGCTCGGAGATCCGTTTGTAGATATATACAAGATTCGACGAATCGTTTCTCGTTCCGCGTACCGGCTCGGGAGCCATATACGGCGAATCGGTTTCCGGCAGTATCCGGTCGTAAGGGACGGTGCGGAATATCTCTTCGAATTTTTTCGAATTCCTGGACGTCACCGCCCCGCCGAACGAGAAATAAACCCCGTGCGGGATAAGCATTTCCGCGAATCCGGCGCTTCCGGAATAACAGTGAAAAAGGACCTTCGTATCGAAAGCATTTTCCTCGCGAAGTATCTCGAACGTTCTTTCGTGCGCCTCCCTGTCGTGAACGATCAGCGGAAGAGAATACTCGAGAGCGAGACGGATGTTGCTTCTGAAATTTGATTCCTGAATATCCCGCGGTGAGAAATCATAATGAAAATCGAGCCCCGTCTCTCCGACGGCAACGATTTTTTTAGCCCCGCGCGCGTCGGACGCGATCAATTCTCTAATTAGCCCGACGTCGTCCGGTCCGGCGCTTCCGGCCTCGTGCGGATGTATGCCGGCGGCACAGTAATAATTGTCGAAACGGGCCGCAAAAGACAGAATTTCGCGCGAAGTGGCGAGGTCCGTGGCAGGCTCGACGATACATTCGACACAGTCCGAGAGAAGCCTTCCCACGAGCTCGGTTCTGTCCTCGCCGAAGGAATCGTCAATATAATGAGCGTGCGTGTCTATATATTTTTCCATAGTTATTCGGCGGGCGCGTACCGGTCGAGCAGCTGAAGATAGATCCTGTTGCGTCTTTTCGAAAAATCTTTCCAATTATCAAAATAGCCGAGCCAGCCTTCGATATTGATTCCGTTATAAAGCGAATAAAGCTCCATATCGTGAGATATCTCGGCGATCGACTTATCGATCAGCTCCTGCAGCACCGAAGGAGTAAATACCTCCGTGACCTCGATGCAGCATTTTCTGAAAAGCGCCCTGAACTGAGAATTTTTAAGAAGATTTCTCAGAACGGTTCCTATGCACGGTTCGCCTCCGTACAGCGTGTCGTTCAGACACCTGCTGAAGGAGTCGATCGTCGGATCGACCAGCCCGAAATCGAGATCCTTCAGAACGAATCTCCATCGGCCGTCCATTCCCTTCACGGATCCGTTTTCAGGTCCGTAATAGCGCCATACGAGCACGTTGTTGTGAGGCCAGTCTTCGTTGACGATATAGATCTGATAAGCCATATAACGGCAGAAATTCTCGGGATCAATGACCTCGCTGAGCAGCCTGTATCCGTCCTCGCCTGAAAAATCGTTACGGATGAGATAGTTCATATCGGATATGAAGCATTCAAAATGCTCCTGCGTCCCGTTTTCCTGCTTGTATCTGAACATATACTGATCGGATTTTATGAGGAACGAGGCGACGTTGTTCTTGTTCACGAAATAATGATCGGTCATATATTCGGCGTCAAGCGATTCGTGAAGGCACATCAGCGCGTAATATTTGCCGTTCATATAAACGACGGCGTTTCTGCCCTCCTGATAATCGACGCCGACGAGACCGCCCAGCTTGTTAAGAAGCTGATCTCGTATCATCGTTCCCCCGATATCGTTTCTCGCGTTGCGGAGAACGAGCTTTTCAAAAGAATTGATCCGCGAACCGTTCTGATCCTTCGCGTTCTCGAAAAAGGCATATTGAAACCTGTCCGAACCGCTGTATTCCGTGCGGGATATCAGTTTAAGCGATTTGATCTGCGCCCCGCGGCTCGTTCCTCCGGCGATCCTGACGCCGCACAATGACGAAAGCACGAGACTTCCGTCTTTTTCAAAAAAATCGGCATGAGCGAGGCGTTCCCATCCGATGCCGCGCTGATTGTAATTTCTGGGAGTCCACGGGTCGAGCGGTGTTCCGGCTGCGACCGCTTCGTCGTACGTTTTACCGTTGATGTAAATACCGGTTTCGTAGTCGTAAAGAAAATCCTCATCTATCGTGAGCACGACGAGCATGGAGCCGAAAATATCCTCAAAAGCCTTTTCACCGGAAGTGCTGCCGAAGACGTAAGTGAAATATTCGACAGGACCCGAAAGCTTCCCGTCCGTATAGATCCCGGCCTTGACGGTCACGACCATCGCGGTGAAATTGCTCGGATTATACAATTCGACCGGTTGTGAATACCTGTATGTTCTGTATCTTCCGCCGGAGGAAAGAAAGAGCGGAATATCATATTTTGCCTGCTCTTCATCATAGACGTCTGACGGATCAGGATTCTTGCCCCCCATAAAAAGATACGGCTCGCCGGTGGGCGCGGTACGTCCGTCGCTGAAGCTTCTCGAAGACGAAAGCGTTACGGTGTAAAGGATCTCGCTGCCTTCAGGCGGATACATCTCGAGCATGATCCCGGATCTGTAAAAGCCCGGGGAATGCGAAACAGCTATGCCCTGACGAACGTTTTCGTCCGTCCGGACGACAGGTCCCGGCGCGATATTACCGTCTTCGGCGCCGCCCGCGGCAACCATCTGGATATGCGCAAACCAGAAAATGCCGGCGAGCAATACGCTCACGATCAATACGGCCGTGAGAACGAGCAACTTCTTGTCAGCATTTACGGTTTTCGGATCCATATCTTCACCGCGCCCTTCAAATCAAACGTCATGTTCCGGATTATATCATCAGTCCGGAAACTTGTCCACAATTATAAAAAACGCCGGACCGGACTTGCACGAAGCCGCGGATAATACGCCGTTCCACGCTCCCCGCCGCGGCGTACGGGGCGCCGCCGTCATTCCCTGTTCATCAGGTAAACGCAAACGGCGGCCGCCGCGGTCAGCCCCGCAGCCTGCGGAACGTACGAAATACTGCCTATGATTCTTTTTCCCGGTCCGGGCTCCGCCGTCGGAGGATCGGACGGCTTTTCATCCGGA
>CADBOE010000188.1 GCA_902796205.1 uncultured Ruminococcus sp.
AGAACCGGAATTAAGCCGGTTTAGATAAGTGCGCGCTTTTTCTTGTTTGCTGCTTTGTTTTTAAATACTAATTTCCGGTTTGCGAACTCAAATCTGAATTTAGTCTAAGAATTCCTTGCTCCTCCGGCGAAACCGGAATTCACTCTGAAAATTCGCGATGTAATTTGCGATCCTGCCCCGATTTTGCCCTGATAAATGCGGCGATAACGCGGAGCCTGGCCGGCGCAGTTCCCTGTCGTTTTTTGTCGAACAACCTGCGGAAGAATTCCGGAAAAAGTCGAAAACGATCCTGCGAGCCGATCTGCGCAGCGGGTGTGCAACAGGGGTGCAACGGGGGACAGACCCGGGTTCCGGCCATAGTGTTTGCGAAGCCGAAAACGCAAGAAAGCACGCTATATCAATGCTTCGTCCGGATTATTTCCAATTATTTCCCGCTACTCTACAACCGGTAGAGATCGGTGCAACGGGGGACAGACCCGGGTTCATTTTGCCTGATGGCTATACTCTTTCAAAAAATAATCCGCGTTCCTGTTGTCTGAAACGCGGATACCTTTTCAAGGCTGGATTGATTGATTGATTCAATTATTCGGTCGTTATCCGGTCAATATGCCGACATGATCTCCAGCGTCCGGCAGCTCTCAAACATGCAGTTGAACCAGAAATTGCGCTCGGCATCCGGCGTGTTCATCCAGTGCGTCGGGATCTTGCCGTCGCCGTGCTGAACGCGCGTCAGCTGATCCGTGAGCGCCTTTGCCTTCGCCAGATACAGTTCTCCGCAGCCGGCATCGTACAAAGTCAGAAAACCGATGGCGATGGAAGCGGTCGAAGCATCGATCGGGACGTACCAGCCGTATTGTTCGAGCCCCGCGGGAGTATGCCATATTGAAGTATCGTACGGCTCGCCCTCGTCGGGAGCCGCGTGACGCCACGGATTAGGACGTTTCCAGACGACGAACTGATCCTCGACGAAGCGCATAAGCTCCTTTGCAAGCTCGAGCGACGCCGGATCGTCGCGGCGATACCGGGCCAGATATTCCGCGAGCGCGGTCGGGGCGTAATGAGTGAGGTTGATATAATTCGTTGACAGCGGACTGTCTTCAAACTGACCCTCCCAGTTATACGACGGAAGCTGTGTCCGGAACACGTAATCAACGGCCCGGTCGCACAGATCCTTCCAGCGGGCCTCGCCGGTACGCTCGTACAGCTGCATCAGGAACGGTACAACGCTGTCGATAGGCGAAATATAATTTTCCGTCAGAGGTTTTCCGGTTTCGGTCGACCGCACGAGATACCAGCTTCCGTTCTGTTCGGCGGTATCAATATAATATTCCCCGATCCTGATTGCTTCCGCGAGATATTTACTGTCGCCGGTGATTTTCCCGAGCTCGAGATATATCGAGCCGGCGCGGACCGGATAGATCATCATCATTGTTCCCATGTGAGCTTCTGCCGCGTGCCAGTTAGGCGAGATCACACCGTATTTCTCCGGATCGGGGCAGAAAGAGAGATCGTACGTCGGGGGGAGATCAGCCAGCGGAACGTCGCCTCTCGGCGTTATGCCGATCAGATAATCCGCGGCCGAAACGGCCACCTTCATAGCGTCGGAGGCCTCCCCGGGACAGATCTTCGCATAGGAGATCATCGCTTCGACGAGCGCCGCGATCATTTTCGTCGGATAGCAGTTCAGGTCGTACGACGGGTCGGGCGTTCCGTGCTCGAGCCAGTGGCGTATGAATTTCTGCGACATCGCATATCTGAACGCCATGGCGGCGCTCTCTTTATAAGAACGAACGGCGGGCGGAGTCGATTCGGGAAAACCGGCCAGCCTGAAGAAGGTGCGCGCGCCGACAACGGCATATTTGCTGCCGTCCGGGTTCAACGCTGTTACGGTCAGTCTGACGACTCCCTCGGGAAGCTCCGCCCAGATCGGCGTCAGCAGAGCGCAGCAGTCGTCGGCTTCAAAAGTATGCTCGCGTCCGTTTTCGTCAACGGCCGAGTAAAGATAGCGGCTGAAGCCGCGTACAGCCGTAAAATGAAACGCCGGAACGTACATGAACTGGGACGATTCCGTATTCCAGAACGGACGTCCGCGCTTGATTCCGTACCTCACCGTCGTTTCCGGGGAGCAATATTCTTTTGACGCCTGTTCGGCAAGTTCTTTTCTGGTCATGATCCTGTTTTCCTTTCATTCTCTGTTGATATACTCATTGCACGCGCCTTTTTGCCTGTCCGGCGCACGCCTCCCGCTCCCGCCTGCAGCGGCCGGGGGCGGCGTGAACCTGCGGCCTGGCCGCGCGATCATTCTCCGTAGTAAAACATCGCTCGCCCGATCGGAGCCGCGTCGCCGTTTTTGTAAAAGCTGAAAACGTCTCCGACGGTGTTGTTGTCGGCCCATTTGAAGGCGAATGAAGCGTTTCCGCTTATGCCGAGAGCCGCCTTCGGAACGCTCAGCATCATCATGTCGGACTCGACGCGTATCTCTGCCGAGCCGCATTCCGTGACCGAGTACGTATCCGAATCCGCCAGCCTGCCCACGGCCGTTGAGCCGCCGGATCCGCAATGCGGCATAACAACGTGAGTGAGTATATATCGGCCGGGCAAAAAAAGTCAATCTCTGATTGCCGCTGATTGCCTTGAACGATTATGCTATTATGCTCGCAGGCAGGCCTTGCAGAGCGGACAATAAGGACAATAAGGTGAAAAGAACGAAGCTCGGGTGTTGAAACGCGGGTCTGTCCCCCGTTGCACCTTTTCGGGGGACAGAGGAACCGAAACGCTGGTCTGTCCCCGGTTGCGGGTTCGGACGGATTCGGGAAATATCGGGAAATATCCGGAAATAACGGGAAATAATTCAGAAGAAGCATTGGTATAGCGTGCTTTCTTGCGCTTTCGGCTTTGCAGACAGCAGGGCCTGAACGCGGGTCTGTCCCCCGTTGCCGGTCTTGCCGGCCCCCGCCGCAGCATCTTGCAAACCGCATCGGAAATTGATATAATCACACACGTTCCGGCGGGACGTAAAGAACGCCGAAAAGACGCCGAAAGAAACACCGGAAAAAACTGACGATTACCGGAGAAGCAGACGATGAACAGCTTTTTCAAAAGAATTATATACGGCAGGGAAGGACCGGACGTCACGAAAGACGAGCCGGAAAAAAAGCCGTTTTTCAAATTCTGGGAAATAGCATGGAACAAGCGCTTCAAGCTCATCGGCATTAACGCCATTTACTTTCTGTGCAATCTGCTGTCAACGGCGATAGCGGGCGCGGGCTACATCCTCGCCGTGTCGTTTTACTGCACCCTCTCGAAGGGCGTATCCGTGTGGCAGGTTATCGCCGGCAGCGCGGATCCGGCCGGAGCCGAGGTCATGTATTACCTCGGGCTCGCCTTCGTAACGATCCTTTTCAACGTCATACCCGTGTTCTCCGCCGGCCCGTTCCGCGCGGGGCTCACGTACATCGTCCGCGCGTTCGTAAAACGCGAGCCGGTCTTCCTGTGGCACGATTACATAACGAAAACCCGCAGCAACCTTAAGCTCAGCATTCAGGCCATGCTCATTAACGGCTTTCTCGGCGCGTGGGACATGATATTGATCGCGTTCTACATGGCCTGCTCCGCAAAAGACTCAAACATGCTCGGCGCGATGCCGAACTGGCTGCTGTTCATATCCGCAGCCGTTGCGATATTCACCACGGTCCTGCTGATGGCCATGAGCCTTTACATCTACCCGATGATAGTGACGTTCAGGCTGACGCTGAAACAGCTTTACAAAAACGCGATCATATTCGCGCTGATCAAATGGCTGCCGAACCTCGGCATACTGCTCCTTACGGCGGCCGCCGTCATACTGCCGCTGCTGCTCATCAACGGATATTTCGCTTTCATCGTGTCGTTCCTGCTGTACGCGCTGATCGGGATAGCGTTTTCCGCGTTTCTGCAAACGTTTTACGTTTACCCCGTACTGAAGAAGTACATGATCGACAATCCGAAGGCGGACCGCTCGGGAGAAGCCGGCGGCTCCGACGTCACCGGCGGCAATGACGGCGCCGGCGGGGACGCGGATTCCGGGGACGGCGCACGCGAAGCCGCGGAAAACGGCGCGGACGTTGCGGACGGCGAGGACAATGACGCCGGACCGGACGCCGGTACCGGAGAGAAATGGGTCTATCCCGGACTCTGACGCTCTGACGCTCTGACTCTGATGCTCGGATGCTTTGACACTTTGACAGTCATTTTTACGGAGGATAAAACTTTTATGCATTATTATGAGGAAAGAAAGAAAAAAAACGGCGGAATCAAACTCGTTGTCGTTATAATACTGTCCGCGGTCATCGTTGTCGCCGGAATCGCGATCTTCCTGAACTGGGACAGCATAATGCATTACGTTAAGACCGGTGAGGTGCCGGACCCCGCCTTCACTCCGACGGCGGAGCCCGAAATAACGCCGCTGCCCACAGCGACGCCGGAGCCCGTTGAACCCGTGAATTCCGGCGCGAATACGCTCGGAACGAGATTCAATCCTCCCGCCGGATTCGAAAAAGTTGAAGTCGAAAGCGGCTCGTTCGGAGAATTTCTAAGAAATTACGCGCTGAAGCCGTACGGCACGGCGGCGAAGCTGGCCGACGGAAAGGACAATCCCACCGCTCCGAAGGAAGCGGTGCTCGATCAGACCATACGCGCAAACGGCCTCCAGCAGTGCGCCGACGCCATAATAAGGCTGTACGCCGAATACAGATACGGCAGGGGAGAATACGAATACATGGCTTTCGACTGCTTCACCACCCCGGTATTCACGATCGACTTCCAGACGTGGACGACCGGAAAGCGGATCAGAGCCGTGAAAAACACGCTCGAATGGTACGTGTCCGACAAGGCCACGCCGGGCGACACGTCCTACGGTACGCTCCTTTATTTCCTTGACAACGTATTTCTTTACGCGAACACGTATTCGCTGAAAAACCAGATGATGCAGATATCTCCTTCCGACATACGGCCCGGAGACTGCCTGATAATCACCTCCGATCAGACAGGAGGCAGCGACGGACACGCCATCATAATCGCAGACGTCGCGAAGAACGCCGAGACGGGCGAAATGGTATTCATGCTCGCGGAGGGCAATACCCCCGCGACGGAGACGTACGTCCTCGTCAACGAGGATACCGGCACGGTATGGTTCACCCTCAATGAAGCGGGAGCCTTCTCCAAAAAATCAGTTGACGGAAAGATCGTGACGTATCCGCCTGACGCCTTCAGGAGGTTTAAGAATTGAAATCCGGAAAGATAAAGCAGTTTTTTGCTATGAGCGACAGCGTCCGGCAAAAAACGCGCCGGTGTGTTTTCGCCGTCGCCGCCGTGGCGCTCGCCGCCGTCGCGTTCTATTTCACTGCGGTGCTTATATACAAGGGCAGTCTCGAAAGGAAATATCCCGCGTCGCTCATCAACAGGAAAAGCACCGTTTTGTGCGACAGATTCCTGCTGCCGGAGGGATGCGAGCGCGACGTGTTTGCGGAGGGCGGTACGGAATATGCGCTCCGTCATCAGAAGCTGAAACCGTTCGGCACCGCGGCGTATAAGAAAAACGGGCTCCGGGCCGAAGGCGCGGGACTGTGGGCCGTGCCTGACGGAATCACCGCCGCCGAAACAGACGCCGCAATCGTCGGAAATACGGCCCCCTCGACGGAGATCGGCGCCTCAAACGCGGTGCCCGGAAATTATATCGTACTCCGTGACGGCGGCCGCACCGCCGTATATCTCATCATGGATACGTGCAAAAACGGATCCGGAGAACGCTTTGCCATACTGATGCGGCTGACGGACGGCGATCCGTACGCCGCCGGAGCGTCGGCGGAGCTCAGGGACGGATGCTGGACGCTGCTCGGAGACGGCGTGATGAGCGCGGAGGGAGTGAGCGCGAAACCGGAATATCTTCCGGCTCTTCCGGCGTCCGGCGCTGAAAACCGTTCTTCGTTCCGCGGACCGTCACAGCGCCGTACCGGCCGTTTTCTTTCTCCCGCGGGAAATCCAAAAGCTTTCGGGATGACGAATCCTCAGGGCGAGGATGGATTTTATCCGGTTGCCGGTACCAATGTTTTCATCAGCTCGACCGACGGCTTTTCACAGTCCGGGGAGATGATAATACCTACCGTAAAAAGCACGCTGAACATCCGCTCCGGGCCCGGCTTCTCCTACCCGGTCATTCTGACGGTGTCGAGGATATCTGCGCTGAAAGTAAGCGCGAGAGGCATATGGTATTACGTCGAATGCGACGGGATCAGAGGATACGTGTACGGCTCGTCGTTTGACGCGAAGGCGGCATACGAGGCCGGAAGACTCGAAGGACTCAGGATAGGTATCGATCCGGACGGGCAGGTCGCGCTCGACAGCGATCTCGAGGCTATCGCTCTGGGAAGCAGCGCAATGAGCCCGAAAATGAACGAGAGGTACGTTGGCCGCGGAACCGAGATGACCGACTACATGATCAATTTTTCCGTTGCCTCCGCTCTTTCGAGGCTTCTGACGCTCGAGGGAGCCGACGTTATCATGAGCAAGTCCGACGTGGAATCGAATCTGAGCAATTCCGCCAGAGCGAGGCTGCTGAACGGCAGCGACGGGAGCGGCGGGTGCGATCTTATATTGAGGATAAGCTGCAATCACTCGGACAATACGGCGCAGCGCGGAGGAATGGCGCTGATACGCTTCGGATCGGCGGAAGAGCATTACGCTCTCGCCAAAGAGCTTCTTATGAATATTTCGGCGGCGTCGGGCATTCCGGCATACGGAGTAAGGTACACGTCGGACAATACGTTTCTCAACTGGTGCGCTGATCCGGCGGTCTCGCTCGAGATAGGTTACCTCAGCAACGTTTCCGACGAAAAGATCATTGCCGACGGACCGTATCAGGATCTGATATGCGGCGCCATACGCGACACGCTGGTAGGATTGTATGAAAAAGTGGACGAAGCAGCAGCAGCGGGCGATTGACCTTGAAGGAAGCGATATACTCGTTGCCGCCGGAGCGGGATCGGGCAAAACCGCGGTCCTCGTCGACCGCATTATCAGGGAGACTCTCGACAGGGAAAATCCGTACGACGTGGACAGTCTGCTCGTCGTGACGTTTACAAAGGCGGCCGCCGACGAGATGCGGTCGCGGCTCTACAACGCTTATGAGGACCGGCTGACAGCCGCCGGGCAGGATGAAAAAACGGCCGGACGCATTGCCGACATGCAGATAAAGCTTCAGAAGACGGCGATTTGCACGATCGACAGCTTCTGCTCGCGCGTCGTTAAAGAGAATGTCGCCGAGAGCGGCATCGACAATTCCTGGAGGAGCGGCGACGAAACGCAGGCGGAGGAACTTCTGGACCAGGCGGTGGAGGAGGCGTGCAACGAGTTCAGCGAAAAGAATCACGACGATTATCTGCTGCTGCTCGATCTTTACGGAAACGTTTCCTCTGACGGAAAGCTGCCGGAGGTACTGACTTCACTGATCCGATTCACCGAATCCGCGCCGGAGCCGGAGGAATGGATACGCAGGTGCGCCGGGGCGTACGGGGACGCGCACGGAGCGCACGGCGATTTCGCCGCGACCGCGTGCGGAAAGTGGCTGCTCAGGATCGCCTGTATCCATTTAGAAAGCCTTATAAGAGAATTTGAGAGGCTGATGAACGACTGCGCCCGGTTCGGACTGGACGCCCGCGAAGCGCAGATCTCGGAGGACGTCGAAAAAACAAGAGCGGTCGTTTCGGCGCTTTCGTCTGCTGACGTCAGCTGGGAAAAGGCGTTCGGCGCGTTTGAACGGCTCGCATTCGACACGTCCGTACGTCTTTCTCCGAAAGACAAAAAAGAGCTCGATGGCGATGCGCTTGATTTTGCAACCGGATATTCGAAGAGCCGAAGCGCTGTCACCGGAGCCGTAAAAAATCTTAAAAGCCGCATTTTTGCCGGACCGCCCGACGTTTCTCCGGCCGACGTTCCGGAGGCTGAGCGCGAAAATTGCGCTCCCGGCATCCGGGCCGTTGCCGGACTCGCCCTTCTGGCCCTCGAAAAGTACGGCGAGCTGAAAAAAGACAGGCACCTTCTGACGTTTTCAGATATAGAACATATATGTCTGCGGATATTGACCGAAAAAGAAACGGACGCAGACGGAACGGTCCGTTACGTGCCCTCCGCAATAGCGCGCTCATACCGGGAGCAGTATTCCGAAATATATATTGACGAATATCAGGACACAAATATGCTCCAGGAGATAATCCTGAGCTCCGTAAGCTCTGAAGCCGGGCCGTACAGATTCATGGTGGGCGACATGAAGCAGAGCATTTACGCCTTCCGCAGCGCGAGGCCGGAGCTTTTCGTCGAAAAATACGGGACCTACGTTCCGGCGGACGGGGAGGAACCCGTTGCCGCGGAGCCGGGCGTGCTCATCAGGCTGAACAGGAATTTCAGGAGCAGAGCGCAGGTGATCGACGCGGTCAACGCGGTTTTTTCGGCCGTGATGAATCCCGTTACCGGCGGCATGCCGTACACCCGTTCGGAATTTCTCGACTTCGGGGCCGAATATTACTTGACGGCGGCCGCTGACGGCGGTAAAAACGGGGGCGACGATGACACGGCGGCCGCTGACGGCGAAAAAAACGGCGACTGGGCCGGCGGCGGGACCGTAACAGCGAAAGAAATTGACGCCGCGGCGGCGGGAAACGCCATTGAACCGGAAGGCTGCGCCGCCGGACGGACCACCGGTGCGTTCTCCGCGAAAAACGATCCGTACAGGACGCTTCTCGTTATCGTCGAAAGAGGCGAAACGGACGGCGAGACCGCCGAGGCTCACGAGATCTTCCGCCGCATAGAAGAAATGGTCGGCAGCGGGTTCCGCGTATATGATAAAGATAAAAAAGCCATGCGGCCCGTGGACTACGGAGACGTCTGCATCCTGATGCGGAAGAAAAAATTCGCTCCTTTCCTTTCAAAATATCTGAACGAGCGCGGGATTCCCGTGAACACCATTCCGGACAGGGGAGGGCTGTTCAGAAGGCCGGCCGTCATGACCGCGACGTCGTTTCTCCGGATAATAGACAACCCGCTGAACGATATACCGCTGCTTGCCGTGCTAAAGAACGTGTACGGCTTCGGCGCGGGGCTCATCGCCCGTATCACGGCCGAGACGGGCAAAAAAAAGAATCTTTACCGCCGCCTCACCGAATTCGCGGCCGGAGCGGAAATTGAGTCCGGAGCGGAATTCGCGGCCGGAGCGGGATTTGAAGCCGGAGCGGAGGATGACCGTAAAGCGAGGCGGCAGGATGCGGACAGGCAGCTGACGGCGGCGTTTCTCAGACGGCTGGACCGCTTCAGGGACAACGCTCCGTACAGGCCGGTCGCCGACACACTCTGGGAATGTCTTCACGAAAACGGCTTTCTGGACGCCGTAAGGACCGGCGGGAACGCCGCCGCGTATCCCGATCTCATGAAGCTCATGAAGATCGCCGCGGAGTTCGACAAAAGCGGTGAAGGCGGGTGCTACGAGTTCATCCTCGCCGTCGACCG
>CADBOE010000189.1 GCA_902796205.1 uncultured Ruminococcus sp.
CCTGATCCGGAGTCGTCCGCTTCCAGACAAAGCTCGACGGCGGGCTCTCTTCCGGATCTGAAATCAAAAGAGCGTTTGGTGATCCTGTATGAACAATGCCTTTTTCCCGGCGGCAACGCCGACAGCACGGCTTTCGCGAAGGCGGGATCGGCAAAACTCATGCTGCCGTCCGTTTCGCGCAGCTTTTTCATCGGTATCCTGACGTGAATGATATTTCCGTCCATGTTACGACAGGGTCCGGGCTCTCAGAGCACCGGTTTTCTGAGCTCCGGCCGCGCGAGCGGAACGATGCCCAATTCGCGGAGATTTCCCTCCGCCTGAGCCGTTATCTCCGGATTGCCGACTTTTTCGGGCTGGTGCGCGTCGGAACCGACGACGAACGAGGCCCCGCTTCCCGCCGCCGTTTTCCAGAACAGTTCGTTCGGATAGTGCCTTTTTCCTTCCAGCCCGAGGCAGTTATATTCGAGCGGCACGCCGTACTTTTGCGACGCCTCGCACAGCCGCAGCGTTTCCTCCGCGTAAATGTCGTCGGGCCCGCTGAATCTGAAAATATCCGGGTGCGCGATATACGTAAATGCGCCGGTCGACATTGCCTCCGTCAGCTGGTCGACGTACGCTCTCAGCTTCGCCGGATCGTCCGTTCCTGCTCCGTTGTATTCTCCGTCATATTCGTTGTTCGAAAAATGCTGTCCGCATATGAGATAGTCGACGGGAAATCTGCAGATATTCTCCAGCATCGCCCTGAATTCCGCGGGGTAGTATTCCGCCTCGTAACCAATCCAGATCGTGATCTGTCCCGCGTATTTTTCGCGCAGCCCGAGTATCTCGCGCACGTAGGTCTCCGTCTCGCTGACGTCCATCCTGAAACCCGACCGGTGGCCGTTCGAAAACGGGTAAGGCACGTGGTCCGAAAAGCCGAGCTCGGCGAGACCGTTCCGTATGGCCGTCAATACGTATTCCTCCGGTTTTCCGGCGGCGTGGCGGCAATGGTATGAATGTGTATGAAAATTTGCGATCATGATAGTTCTCCGTTCCGGTGGCAACCTGCTGCCCGGCGCGTATTTTATCACAACGGGTTCCAAAGGGCAACGCGACACGGGGCGGCAAAATCAGGCAATAGCAGGCGGAACGCAGGGTGTGAACGCGGGTCTGTCCCCCGTTGCACACGACTCTACCCTCAGGAGAGTTGCGGGAAATATCGGGAAATAAAAGCCGAAAAGCCTTGATACAGCGTGCTTTTCACATATCCGCCCGCAACGGCAAGCTCGCCCGAAACCCGGGTCTGTCCCCAGTTGCACCCCGTCCGCGGCTGCAGTGCAGTTTCACACCGGAGCAGCCGCGGTGCTTGATAGCAGAATACTTTTGTGGTATAATTTTTCAGGTAATTGAAATCCACGGAAGGAACCCGAAGATGCTCAGGAGAATCCTCAAATTCATAATATTTTACGCGGTCGTGGCGATCGCCGTTTCCGCAACGTTCATCGGGGTCAGAAAGGTCTGGTCCGATACTTATTCTCCCGACGCATCCGATTCATTCGTCAACGGCGAAACGCCGCTGGCTGCCGATACTCTCGAAGGCAGAAAGCTCCTGCTCGCCGGAAGATATACCGAAGGCGCCGACGCCGGATCGATCTATTACAAAATCTACGATGACAGCGGAAAGCTGCTTAAAAGGGAAAACCTTTCGGCGGCGGAAGCCGAAATGAAGAACGTGTCAGTGAGCGGATATGACGGCGGAGCTTTCGTATCATGCCTCTGCAGCCCGTGGAACAGGGATTATCCGTCTTACGGCGCGGTATTCCGCATTGACGAAGAAGGCGGGCTTTCCGAAACGGTCATATACAGAGCGCCGGACGAATACGCCGGCTCTTTCGCGAAAGGTTTTGACAGATTTGTATGCGCCGATGCGGCGGGAAATTATTTCGCGGGCATCTCGGGGCGGAACGTTCTCGTTATGGACAGGAGCGGAGCCGCCGTAAGCGTTTTCGAACCTGATTATTTCTCGGAGGTATCCGACGTGGTCTGCTCCGAGGGGTCGGTGCTCCTTGCAGGCGCGGATGCCGAAAGCAGCCTCGGCAACAGCTTCCGGTCCGCACTTTGCGCTCTTTATTCCGAAAGCGGTGAAATTAAATGGCAGAAGACGCTTATTCCGCCGGAGGAAGGTTATTCCGCTGCCCTGAGAGCGGAGCCGTGCGGAACGGAATTTCTGCTCGCGGGCAGGATCGTTCCGTCCGACGGAGGATGGCAGAATACGGGACGGATAGGGCTTCTGAGGGAAGCGGACGATCCGTATCTTTTCCATATCGGGCCTGACGCCGGATCCGATGCGTCGTCGTCGCTGTTTATACTCAAGCTTGACGGAAGCGGCGGGATTAACGCAAGCGCCGTGCTTTCACCCGGCGACAATTTATGCGTCCCCGCCGTCAGCGGCTTTGATTCTGACGGGCGGCCGAGCATGCTCGTGCTGACCTCGTATTACGCGGAACGCGAACAGGCGGGCGAGTATTCGGTCAATCTGATCCGCATGGGACGGCAGCTTGACGTATATGACACGCACACGTTTTACTTAAACGGAGATACGCTGTTCAGAGCTGTCAACGATTTTTCGGAAGGCGGCATTTTCGCTGTTGCCGGAACGTCCGCCAGCGGCTCGTACCGCGTGACGAGATTTTCCTCCGCGGGAGACGCCATTAACCGGATGGATACGGTTATGAAGCTTAACGGCATAATGAAATTTCATTCCGTATTGACCGGAAAAGCGCCGTTCCTGTTCGCCGCCGGCTTCGCGCTGATGCTCAGCGTGTCTTCAGCGGCACGATACAAAAGAAAGCGAAAGAAAAAATGAAAAAGACTATCAGGATCCTCAGAACGTTGCTGATCGCCGCGCTCGTCATAGCCGCGGTCATGATCCTGCTGAGATGGAAGCCCCTCGACGATTTCCTGACTTCGAAGATCGGCAGGACGGGCATTCCGGCCGAAAGTTCGGATTCGCTTATCGCGATAGAGGATTATCACGGACTCCTTCCGGAACCGGACAGACCGTACGTTTTCAGCGAGGGGGGCAGGCTTTTTGCCGATTACGGCGGACGTAAAACAGACATCACGCCGGAGGGCGTCGCGCAGGTTTTTTACGGACCGGAAAGCGGCCTGTCGGAAAAATTGATATACAGGGATCACAGCTGCTTTGACAGCGCTACCGGGAGAATGCTCTTCGTCGCCGAAGCGCAGAACGTGCCGATGCTTTTTCTCGCCGATCTCAGGTCGGGCAGGTCCGTATGCGTGTCGGAGAACGTCGACAGCTTTCTTTTCGCCGGACATCACCCTGTTTTCGCCGAAGGATATGAGAAATTCAACAGCCTGAGCATCTACAGAGACGGCGTGAAGGAAAAGCTGTTTGAAAATGCCAGATATTATCCGGTCCCGGAAATGGACGGTATCATTGCCCTCGGCGCGGACGGCAGACTGTCGTTTTACGGCGCGCTCAGCGGGAAAACGGTCGTTATTGCTGAAAACGCCGGCGCTTATCTGACTCATTGTCCGATCGGCGAGGACAGACTGCTCGTATATTGCGCTTCCGGTGAAAGCAGCCGCGAATATACGGTGAATATCGCCACCGGGAGGACAGACAGGGCGGAGGTCGATTCCGTCCCCGATACCTGCTTCAGCGGCGGCAACGCATATCTTCACGACACGGAATCGGGTACTGTAACGTGCGCGGAGCCGGACGGAAGCAGGACGCGCCTTTTTGCAGAGGCCGGACATATATACGCGCTTTTCTCGTGTGAAACGGCACGCGGCGGAGATCGCGAAACTTTCGACATGCTGTTCGCCACGGTGGACGGGCTCATGCGCGGAAGCGGCGACCCGTCTTCTCAAAACGTCGAAAAACTGTGCGGCTTCACCGGATATCTGAAGATGTACTCGCGTTATCCGTGGCTGATCTCGGTCCATCTGGCGGCAGGCGGCGACGGGGCCGGAAACGTTTACCTCCTTTCGATCGCCGGCGAAAGCTGGATCCTTAACAGAAAAAATCCATACAGCTGGATGAACCGCTTCAGCAGCTACGTGTACAGGCTTTCATATGTTTCCGGAGGCAGGGCCCGCGAGTGCGGCGCGCCGCTTACCAGAACCCCTGCACTGCCCCGGACCGTCAGCGGGAGCAATGTTCTTTTCGAAAGCCGGTACGCCGGCGGGGAGATCAGATCGCTGACAACGCTGAGAGAAGGCGGCGTCACCGGAAAGGATCTGCTGATGAGCGACGGCGCGGCGGCCGGTACGAGAAATATCGTCGCTGATATTTCCGGAGGAAAACTCTATATCACCTCGGTCAACGACCCGAGGAGCTACAATTCCTCCGTCGCCTTCTTCGAGGCGGAGCCGGAAAGCGGAAAGATAACGGAAATCAAAGGAAAATATCATATATCTTTCGGACACATATACGAAACGGAGGAAACGAAATGAATCCGATGCGGCATAATGTTCATGACGGCAACAGATCTGTCCGGGGCAGGCTGGGCTTCGCGGCCCTGACCGTCGCCGGAATGCTGCTTGTATCCGGCTGCGCAGACGGGATCGGACCGTCCGGGGGACAGACGGCCGGCAGGTCGCCGATAATGTTTATAACGCCTCTTCCGGACGATTATATTCCGACGGAATATATTCCCGCCACCCCGAACGTCGTTACGGTGCCGCCTACGGAGGCTGCCGTCACTGACCCGCCCGGAGCGGAGGTTACGGACGGCGGCGCAGTCGCGACGGAGACGCCTGACGGAAGGCCGACGGAAGTACCCGCTGAAGCGCCGACGGAACCGCCGACGGAAATGCCGACGGAAATGCGGACGGAAGCGACGACGGAACCTCCGACGGAAGCGCCGACCGAAATACCCGCAGACCCGCCCACGCAATCGCCGTCGGAGAAGCCTGACGTCACGGAACGCCCGTGGGATCCGTCCGTCTACGCCGCCGAGGAAGACGATCTTCCGTATGCGAGATATTATATCGAGGTGTCGCTTAAAGGGCAGCTCGTATATATTTACTCAACGGATGCGAACGGAGAAAAAGACGAGCTCGTAAAAACGATGATATGCTCTTCGGGCAGGGAAGGTAAGACCCCTCAGAGAACGTGGATAGTTCTGAGCAACGATACGCAGGGTAAGGAGATAACGGATACCGGATTCGTTTCCCACTATGAATTCGAGTGGGTAAAAGGCTGCACGGCGCAGTATATCACGCGCCTCTGGAAGGCCGACTGGGACGAAAACGGAAAGCTCAAAGTCACGGATTCGTCTTATCTTTTCCACTCGACGCCCTTTGATTCCATAGATAAGGATACGCTCCGGAGCGAAGACTGGAACAAGCTCGGAACGCCCGTTTCCGACGGCTGCATACGCCTTTGCGTTCGCGACGCTCACTGGATATTCACCAGGGTGGCGCCTTATTCCATCGTGCGTACCGTGGAAGGCTCGGAAGATCCCGAACTGTGGGCGAAGCTGAAGCTTCCGGATATACCGGCGGGAACGAGGCACGATCCGACCGACGTATATTGACGGTCCTTCACACCGCCGGCGCTCCGGTCACGCCTGCATTCGCACGGCGACGGACGCGGAACTGATAATAAAAAACGAGAGGAGCCTGACCAATGGCTGAAAACATCAAAATGGCCGGATTCAACGAAACCGTAAAATGCGAAGACGATCTCGGAAGGGCGCTTCCGGATTATTCATTGACCGGAGGCATCCGCGAGGACCGGCAGGTCGGACTGTTTTATTTCCTCTGGTGCGGAGAGCATACGCTTTCGGACCTCAGACCGCTCGACATAACCAAGCTGCTCCAGGCCGATCCGCGGGCCGGATACAGACCGGACGGGCCCGAATGGGGCGCCTATTCGATAATGCATCACTGGGGAGAGCCGCTTTTCGGCTATTACTATTCTGAAGACGAGTGGGTCATGAGAAGGCACGTCGAAATGCTCACGTACGCCGGAATAGATTTCCTCGTTTTCGACACGACAAACGCCGTGATCTACGAAAAGAACGCGAAAATGATGCTCAGGCTCCTTTCCGAATACCGCGCGATGGGCTTCAACACTCCGCGAACGGTTTTTTACACCAATACCGAATCCGGAAAGACGGTGCGGAATCTGTACGACGCAATATACGCGAAAAATTACATGCCGGATTCCTGGTACCTTTTCGGCGGCAAGCCTCTGATCATCGCCAACGAAGCCGAGTGTGACGCGGAGCTCCGGGATTTTTTCTGCATCAAAGCTTCACAGTGGCCGAACGAGCCCACCAAGCGAGGCGGATGGCCGTGGATGGATTTCGAACGCCCGCAGCGCGTTTTCGAGAACAACGACGGAAAAGAGGAAATCATCAACGTTTCCGTCGCGCAGCATCCGCAGATCCATTTCGGGGATTCGGCGATGTACGGCGAAACAGCCAACAGAGGCAGATCCTTCCACAACGGAAAACAGGACGGGAGCGAAGGCGCGTGGAAATACGGTTATAATTTCCAGGAGCAGTGGGACAGAGCGCTCGAGGCGGATCCGCCGTTCGTATTTGTCACCGGCTGGAACGAATGGGTCGCCCAGCGCTGGGGAGGTCCGCCGGAGCGTCCCCTGAGCTTCGTTGACTGTGCCGACCTCGAATATTCGAGAGACGCCGAGCCGATGCGCGGAGGATATTTTGACAATTACTACATGCAGCTTATCGCCAACGTGAGACGGTACAAGGGATGCGCCGCGGAGGAAATACAGCCGGCCGTTCCGGCGGCCGCCGGTCCGGAGGAGATCGCCCCTGAAAAGTGGAGATCGTACGCCAGCTTTCCGAAGGGATGCCATAACAGAGATTGTGCCGGCTACAGTGCGCGATATACGGATAATTCCGGCCGGAATTCATTTGTCAGCCTCGGAGCGGCGCACGACGGCGAGAACGTCTATTTCCGCGCAAGAACGCTCCTGCCCGTTACGAAGCCGGACTACCGTTCATGCTGGATGCAGCTGTTCCTGAACGTAAACGAGCTTTCTTCGCCGTCGCAACCGAAGCGCTGGAAGGGATATAATTACGTCGCCAACACGTACCAGTTTTCGGATACGAGGACGGCGCTCGAAAAATGTGTTTCGGAGACGCGCTCCCTCGAGGACGACACGTTCAGGCCGTGCGCTGTGATAGATTATCGTGCGGAAGGCAACGAGCTTTTCATCACCGTTCCGAAAAGCGCGATAGGCCTCGCGCCGGACAGCCGTTTCGAGATCCAGTTCAAGTGGATGGACAGCCGCACGCGAGTGTGCAGGATGGAAGATTTCTATACTTCGGGTGACGCCGCTCCGATCGGCCGCCTGAATTACGTATTCCGCGGCTGACGCGACGCATGAAAACAAAAACGGACGATCCTTAAAACGCCTGAAACGGCTGAAATGCGTGAAAGTTCTGGTATGACCGATATGAAAAAAGAAAGACGCAATAAAAAAAGAAGCCCTGCCCCGGCGGTATTGACGCTTCTGCTTCTGCTTCTGACGGCGGCCGCAGCCGCGACGTCGTGCAACGGACGGAAAACGGTACCGGCGCCTTCGCCTTCGGCAATGCCGCCTGCCGGCCGGAATACGGCTCCTGAATATAAACGCATCGACACGGAGCCGAAAACCGACTGGAAGGCGTCGTGGATATGGGACGGCAGCGACGGGTCGGCCGAAAATACGTGGATGTTATTCCGGAATAAATTCGACGTCGGGGGCGCGGTTCCGGAAGAACTGATCGCGCACGTCAGCGTTGATTCCAGATACTGGCTGTACGTGAACGGACGCAACGTAGTATATGAAGGCGGACTGAAACGCGGCCCGGGCGCCGGAAGCGGCTACTACGACAGCGTTGACATCGCTCCGTACCTGAAGACCGGAGAAAACGTGATAGCGTGCGAGGTCTGGTACTGGGGCAGAAACGGCAGCTTTTCGTATATTGACAGCGGCCACGGCGGATTCCTGTTCGAGGCGGAGGGCGCCGGGCTTTCCGTGCTCAGCGGTTCCGGATGGAAGGTGAGCAGGAACGCGGCGTATCTCGACGATAAGGGCGTCAGACAGCCGAATTACAGGCTGCCGGAGTATAATATCCTTTACGACGCGAGGCTCGGCCGCGGCGACTGGACGGCGTACGGATTCGACGATTCGGAATGGGAGAACGCCTCGGAGATCGCTCAGGGCGGCAAAGGCGCGTGGGGGACGCTATATCCGAGACCGATACCGTTTTTGAAGGATTACGGCCTCAAAGATTACGAAAACAGCTCCGAATACGCCGGAAAAACCACGGAATCCCGGACGTATATGACGATGAAGATACCGTATAACGCCCAGTGCGTGCCTTATCTTATGATAGACGCCCCCGCGGGACTTACGATAGAGATCACGACGGAGAATACGAATCTCGGATCGGTCATAACAAGCTATATAACGCGCGACGGAATACAGGAATTCGAGTCAAAGGGCTGGTTCAACGGCGAGGAGATCACGTACAAGATACCCGCCGGAGTCAGCGTAAAGGAGCTTAAATACAGAGAAACCGGCTACGACACGGAATTTTCCGGAAGCTTCGAAAGCTCCGACGGCTTTTTCAATACGCTGTGGCTGAAATCGCTCCGCACGCTGTACGTAACGATGAGGGACAATTTCATGGACTGCCCCGACAGGGAGCGGGCGCAGTGGTGGGGTGACGTCACGAGCGAGATGGCGATGACGATGTATTCGATGGATCCGTCGTCATATCTGCTTTATCAGAAGGGCGTCTTCAATATGATATCGGAAGCGGACGACGGAATATTGAAAACGGTGCTTCCGGCCGGCGAAGGAGTATATTTCGAGCTCCCGATGCAGCAGCTCGCCGGCATCTGCGGCTTCGGAACGTATTATCTCTACACCGGCGACAGAGAATTCGTCGATCTCGTGTACGACGCGTCGCTCAGATATATCGATCTTTGGAAGACGGGACCGGACGGACTCGTCGTTCACAGGAGCGGCTCGTGGGACTGGATGGACTGGGGCGAGCGCGCCGACGTGGCATGCATAGAAAACGCGTGGTATTACATGGCCATGGATACGCTCAGGGGCTTTGCCGCGGTAAAGGGTGACGCCGGAACCGAAAGGATGCTGTCGGAGCGTATGGATTCTCTCCGCGGAGCGTATATGGGTCTGCTGACGGAAAAGGGCTTCTCGAGCCCCGGCCGCGGCACGCCGGACGACAGGGCGAACGCACTTGCCGTTTTGTCCGGTCTCGCGGACCTCAATTCGCCGGAGCAGTTCGCGGCCCTGACGAAAGTTCTCACGGGAGTAAAGAATTCGAGCCCGTACATGGAACGGTACGTTATCGAGGCGCTGTGCCGGATGGGTCTCGTTGAGGAAGCTCAGGCGCGTATTAAAGACAGATACGGACCGATGGTAAACGACAGTTATTCGACGCTGTGGGAATTCTGGGACAAAGATGCCGGGACGATGAATCACGCCTGGAGCGGCGGACCTCTCATCGCGATGAGCAGATATATGGCCGGCGTCGCGCCTTTGTCTCCGGGCTATGCCGAATATGAGATAATGCCGTCTCCCGGCACGCTCGACGCCATAGTATGCCGCGTTCCTACCGTTCGCGGGACCGTCGGCGTCGATCTTAAACGGACGGAAGAGGGGACCGAAGCGGTGATAACGTCTCCGGGAGGGACTTCGGTAATATGCGGCCTTGAACGCTCAGGAAGCGACGATTCCGTATATTACGACGGAATATTGATCTGGTCTGGCGGCAAAGCGGCTGCCGACCTTCCGGAGGGAGTCAGCTTTTACGGATATACCGCTGACAGAGTCTGCTTCAGAATAGTAACGGGGCCGGACGACCGCACCTTTACACTCAGATCGGTCAGCGAGCCTTCGGACGGCGACACGGTGACGATATCTCTGACCGCCCCCGAAAACGGAACGATCCGTTTCGCGGAGCACGACGGCGATACTGTTACCGTAAAAAGCGGAACTCCCGTCAGAATAATAGCGGAACCCGCCGCCGGTTACGAGTTCTCCCATTTTACCGGTGCCGCCGGAGGCAGAAATGCCGGAATCGAAATTTCGGCACGCCGCGATTGCACCGTGGGAGCGCAGATGGCCCCGAACCGGTCCGATTACAGCCGCCTTACGGTCTATATGCCCGAGGGATGCGATATGACTGTAACGGTCAACGGCAAAAAGCTCCCGTTCAGCGGCGGAAGGGCTTCTGCAGCGTTTCTCACCGGCACCTCGCTCGATATAGAAGCCGCCGACGGAAAAGTTTATTCTTTTCTCAATTACAGCGGCGACGTTTCTTCTTCCGGGCGCTCCGTGACTGTCGGACTGAACGGCGACGTGAGGATAATGATCAACACGAACGAACTGTACGGACCGAATATTGCCGCAGGAGCGAAGGTGTCGTGCACGTCGAGCCTCGAGGCTCCGCCTCAGTGGAGCGCTTCGAATCTCACTGACGGAGACGTAGGAACGGGATTCACTACCGACGTACTTGCCGCGACCGACGGCGTTCTGGGAAAGCCTCTGGTAATTACCGTCGATCTGGGTTCAGTGCGCGATTTTTCACTGCTGTCGCTCGCACCGCGGACCGATACGGCGGGAATACGCGGCGGAAATCCCGGCTTTCCGGTCGAATTCACTGTGAAAATAAGCCGCGGAGGTTCCGATTATACGGAAATAGGCACTTTCGTTCAGGAAAACGATCCGGCCGGTTCGGTATGCTCGTACGAGCTCGGAGACGTTTCGGCCCGTTTCGTGAGGATAGAGGTCGTCAGAACGGGCGAATACGCGGGGGACGAGCAGATCGCAGATCCGTACAGAGTTCAGCTCACGGAGCTGATGCTCAGAGACAGAAAATAACCGCCTGAGCCGACGGCGGTTTGAATAAACAGTAAAAACGTTACGGTAAAATCATGTCATACCAGAAACAGGAGGAATGGAAATGAAACACAGGATTTTAAGAAAAACACTTGCGGTATTTGTTGCGGCAGTCGCTTTCGCGGTTACGGCTGCAGCGCCGGCATTCGCGTCGGCCGAGGCAACGGACGAGTACGAGGAGAAAAGCATCAGGTTTTCCTTTGACGACGACGCCGGAATGAATCTTGAGGATTCCACGCTGACGGACGTTTTCGTGCCGCAGGTGGTCAGAGCCGCGGGCGGCGTTGCCGATATCCGGGAAGACGGCATTCTCGCCATGTCGGGTTACGCCGGCTTTTACACGGATCCCGACATCGCATACGCCGACTACAGCGGAGCTTACACATTTTCCGTCGATTATCAGCAGACCGCTTCCGCTCCGTCGCTGATGGGCATTTTCGTGCGCATGGCCGACCCTAAAGCGTACAGCGTCACGAATCCGAAGAATTCCGGAACT
The DNA here is from genome assembly GCA_902796205.1 of uncultured Ruminococcus sp. Lineage (GTDB taxonomy): Bacteria > Bacillota > Clostridia > UBA1212 > UBA1255 > UBA1255. The sequence continues at coordinate 11,400 of CADBOE010000189.1, forward strand.
CAGCAGTCGTTCGATCTGTATGAATGGGACTGGTACAGGGAAAACGGCGGCTCGGGCACCGGCGTGTCGTCGATCGCGGGTTCAGGCATACGCGTCTATCAGGACGTGGCGAAGAAGCAGATCGGCATTGACGTGAAAACGAGGACGGAGGACGGATTGTTCGTTTACGGAAACGGCATTTTGCTGGACTATCCGGAGGGCTTCAACGAGGAAGGGCTGAACAATTACAGATTCGTTGACGACGGCAAATCCAAGGTCGAAATATTTGTGTGCGGAAAGTCTTTTGCTTCCGTCGAATACGGCGGCGAGACCGGTTCTTATCCCGACGGCGACGAGGGCGACTGCGATACCGTATATTACAAGAAGGCCGTGATCAAAGACGCTTCGGGCAACGTTCTTCTCGAGGTCGAGAAGGCCCGTATCAGCGCCGAATATTCCATCGCGGGCATCGGCAACCGCGGCGACGCGAACGCGCTGCTCGACAACGTCGAATTCACCTGGATGGCAAAGAAGAAGCCCGCGACTCCGGTTCCCACCGAAAAGCCCGCTACGCCCGTGCCCACCGAAAAACCGGCAGAGGCGACCGACGCTTCTTCGTCCGGAACCGCCGCTCCGGATAAGACCGCCGCTCCCGC
>CADBOE010000190.1 GCA_902796205.1 uncultured Ruminococcus sp.
AATGGACAACTTCCGCAGGCGGGAAGTGAGAGAATCATACCATAGCGAAGCCGGATCAGCAAGCAAAAAATATCGTCAAATATCGTCATTATTCGACAAAAACCGACATTTGAGGCGAATTAAGCTCAAAAATATCCCGAAAACCGCTTCTGAAGCCGAATTTCTTGAAAGTTTTTGAACCGGAAAGCAAAAAACTTAAGGTGGCAACAGGGGACAGACCCCGGTTTGGGGCTTCCTTCAGCCACCCCATCAGCTATTCCATTTACAGCCCAAAACAGGGCCCCGGCCCAGGAGCAGGGCCATACAGAAGCGTACTCAAGCTAAGAAAAACCACCGCACCGGCCCCGTCCGCCGGTTGCGGCCTTTTTCCGCACCTTCACGCAACCGGGGTCTGTCCCCGGTTGCCGCCGCCCACACCATTGTTCCTGCAACACTGCTCTGTCCCCGGTTGCCGCCGCCCCCGTTTGCCGTCAGTGCCTGAACGCGGTTTTTCGTGCTCAAAAAGAATCCGTTAAAAATGCAAAAGATAAACAAACAGAAGGCAGACCGGCTGACGTCGGCTCTGTAATTTCGGCTCTGTAATTTCCAACGCATTACTTGAACACCCGTGTCAGCAATGTTAAAATTATCCACGTGCTCTTATAATAGCAAGAAGCCGGAAAAGGAGCTGAACGCAAGTGAATCCGTTTTTGATTATGATATTATTTATTTTCACACTGTTGTCTGTCGTGCTAATTATCTCCCTGCTTATTTATCGCAAAACGTTTTACAACAAAAATGATCAAGACGTAAGCGGAAAGGTTCTCACCGGACCGGATTATGATTGTTTTCATGACAAAATGCTGGACCTTATAGATTCCGCGCGAAAAATTCCGCATGAGGATGTTTATATTACCTCGTATGACGGCCTTAAACTTTACGGACGATTATACGTTCGCGAGGAAAACGCACCGGTCCACATCCAGTTCAACGGATACAGGGGGAACGGAATCAGAGATTTTGCCGGGGGATTACAGCTTGCGTTGTCTGTTGGCGACAACGTGATTCTGGTTGATCAGCGTGCGCACGGAAAATCTGACGGACACAATATATGTTTTGGCGTTAAAGAAAGATATGATGTCATGAGCTGGATCGAATTTGCCCGATCACGCTTTGGCGGCGATGTACGGATATGGCTTGAGGGCGTTTCCATGGGAGCAGCAACCGTTTTAATGGCTTCTGATTTGAATCTGCCGGATAACGTGAGAGGGATCGTTGCTGATTGTCCGTACTCGTCACCTGTTGACATTATCATGAAAGTCGGCGGTGATCTGACAGGGTTAAAGCATGTTACGTACCCGTTTTTGATGATAGCTGCCCGTTTGTTTGCTCATATTAATATTCGCTCGTCTTCGGCCATAAGATCGGTTGCCGAAACTCAGATACCGATCCTTTTAATTCACGGAACGGGCGATAATTTTGTTCCTTTTGAAATGAGTGAATCATTGTATGCAGCCAATCCGGATATGATTACTTTTGTGCCGATTGCCGGTGCTCCGCATGCTATTTCGTACCTCGTTGATTGTGAAAAATATACCGGGGCATATCACGAATTTTTAAAAATGCATTCATAATAATCACAACTATTTTTTGCGTCTTTATTGTGATCGCAAAACCGTTAATCAGAGAAACGGGGGACAGACCCCGGTTTTTGATTCCGGCTATTTCCTGTTGCATATTTTTTTGCAATCGTTAATAGCAAAACGGAAGCACGCTTCACAGTTCACGGCAACGGGGGACAGACCCCGGTTCACGGCCGCAGGTTCAGACCTCCGCTTCGCCTGCGGCTATCCACGGTTTACGACGGATGCCCGTCCTTAATTATCTGCCGCTCATCCTAAATTATAATCCTCTTTTTTTCGGATTTTCTTTTTTATAAGATACGTTACCGATACAATGATGATACCGAATGCGCAAAGCCCGACCAGCGCTCCCGCCTGAGGCGCGGACAAAGCGACCAGAAAGAAAAATTTTCCGAAGAACGCGACTGCTCCGGCAAAAAGCACGCACACAAGAGCGAATAAGGCTGCGCGGAGGCGTGTGAACGGAAGGCATACCGTCAGCAGCATCGCAAGCCCCACGGCGCCCGCAGAAAGAGTTGCCAGCGTAGAACAGACCTCGTGAGGCCAGACGCTTACGAGAAGAGAGGAAATTGTGGCGCATATTGTTACCGCCAAAGCGCCGGGAATCGCGTTCGACAGAACTGTTTTGAGAAAACCGGATCTAACTCGCTCGGAATTTGGCTCAAGGGCGAGGAAAAACGACGGTAAGCCGATCGTTAACGCCGACACCAGAGTAAGCTGTATCGGCTGAAAAGGATATGCGGCGGGCAGAAATATCATAATCAGCCCGAGCGCAAATGAATAAAGCGTTTTGACGAGGAATAACGATGCGGTGCGCATGATGTTGTTGATGACACGGCGCCCTTCGGAAACGACCACCGGCAGCGAAGTAAAGTTGTTGTCGAGCAATATCAGCTGCGCGCTGTGTCTCGCCGCATCCGCTCCGCTGGCCATGGCGATCGAACAATCTGCAGTTTTCATGGCCGGAATATCGTTAACGCCGTCGCCTGTCATCGCAACGTTATGTCCCGATGCTTTCATGTCGGCAATAAGTTTTTGTTTTCTCTCCGGTGTCACGCGTCCGAAAATGGTATATTTTGCAGCGGCTGCTTCAAGCTCGGCATCCGGTATCCGCGAGATATCTATGGCAAAAGAGTCGCATTCAACGGGAGATGCAACGGGGGACAGACCCGGGTTTTGTGCAACGGGGGACAGACCCCGGTTTTGCTCATGGTTTTCAGTGATCCGGGCCTTATTAATGCAAGACTGGTCCGTCAATCCGGCCCGGCGTGCAATTGCCGCAACGGTTACCGGATCGTCGCCGGAAATGATTTTAAGCGTTACGCCTTGCTCCCTGAAAAACTTCAGACAGTCCGGAGCTTCACGACGAAGCTCGTCAGAAATATAACATAATCCGAGTACACGTGTGACCGGCGGAACGACCCCGTCGCAGATAATGCCGTCGCATTCAGCCGCGGCGAGGACCCTTAGTCCGTTGGCAGCCGCAGATCCGACTTTTTCTTCAACTTCAGCATATTTTTCGCCGAGCGTAAAGGTGGGAGCGCCGACAATAAGAGTTTTTCCGTCGGCAAACGAAACTGCCGTATTCTTCCGGTCGGATGAAAACGGAAGAAGCACGGTGCCGGCTTCATTGCCGGGAACAATCACGCGCGCGACCGCTGCCAGCGTGGGCGGTGTGTTGTCGACGGCTCCGAGGAAACGCGAAAGTTTATTTTTGAGTTCGTCTTCGCTGACGTTGCCGACGGCCTCGATACCGGCGAGGTTCATTGCCCCCGTCGTGAGCGTGCCTGTTTTGTCGAGACAGAGCATATCCACGCGCGCAAGAGTTTCAATGCCGTAGAGCTCCTGCACCAGCGTATGCCTCCGTCCGAGGCGTACCACGCCGACAGCCAGCGCAACCGATGCCAGCAGGATCAATCCTTCGGGTATCATGCCGATCATCGCGGCGACGCTTGACGGTATCGCAAGCGCGGCAGGCTGATGCAATATGAAAAATTGCTTGATAAAAAGCAGAAGGCCGATAGGGATGAGGGCAATGCTCACGAACCTGACGATGCGGCGAAGATCGCTCATCAGCATCGACTTGGGCGGTATTATTTTTTTCGCGCTTCGCGAAAGGCGGTTAATGTAGCTGGCGTCGCCAACGTGTATAAGCTGACATTCGCACTCGCCGGCTGTCAGAAAGCTGCCGGAGTAAAGCCAATCGCCGATATGCTTGTCAACTGCGTCCTGTTCGCCGGTAATGAGTGATTCGCTCATCGAGCAGACTCCGCCTCGCAGAATTGCGTCCGCAGGGACCTGATCGCCCGCTTTCAGAAGTACTATGTCTCCTTGAACGGCATTTTCGGCCGGAATCTCAGAGATTTTACCGTTCCGACGCACTTTGACCGGCGATTCTGAAAGCAAACGGAGTTTTTGTACTGTTTTGCGTGCGCGGAGTTCCTGTATAGTGCCGATCAACGTGTTGCTGACTACGACGCCCATAAAGAGCATATTTCTGTATGCCCCGACTGTCATGAGGGCGATGGCGAGCAGCACGTTAAGAAGATTGAAAAGTGTGAATAAATTATCGGCCGCGATTCTCAGCGGCGTTTTTCCGGATTCTGTTGTTGCTTTGTTGGCTTTTCCTTCTGCAGTCAGCCGCTCCGCCTCATCATCGGTGAGCCCCGATTCCGGCGTGAGTTCAACGTCGGGCTTTTCAGATGGCAACGACAGAGATTCTCCCGGCCTGCCGGTTGCTTTACTCTCTGTTATGATCTTTTTTTCGCCATTGCCGTTAATTCTTTTATCTGTGCCGGTCATGAATGCGCACCCTTTCACCATTTCGGTTTTCCGTCTTAAAACGCCGGCAATAATTCTGCGGCCGGCAAACATTCGATATTATAATGCATCCGGTTCACGTGCGCAATGCGGAAACTATGGAAACCCGGGTCTGTCCCCGGTTGCATGAACGTTCGCTCTGCCCCTGAACCCGGGTCTGTCCCGGTTGCAGGAACGTTCGCTCTGCCCCTGAACCCGGGTCTGTCCCCGGTTGCAGGAACGTTCGCTCTGCCCCTGAACCCGGGTCTGTCCCCGGTTGCATGAACGTTCGCTCTGCCCCTGAACCCGGGTCTGTCCCCGGTTGCATCCCCGGTTGCACCTTTTCCGTACAACGGCAGCATACAGCGGATTCTTATGACGGAATTATCTGAAAGTTTCACTTGTCAGCGCGGACGGTGGTAAGTATAATCGGAACAGTAGGGCAGCCGCCCGGATTGCTGCTCTGTTATTTCCGACTGTCAAACGACCGGCGTGCGTCCGGTACTTCAAAAGGGGGCTTCGCGCAAATGACGATTTTTCATTTATCTGACCTTCACATCGGCATACGTCTGTACGAAAAAGATATGTATGATGATCAGAAGCACGTACTTGACCAGATCGTCGCAGTGGCGGAAAAACAACATCCGGACGCCGTGGTGATTGCCGGCGATATTTACGACAAGGCTCTCCCTTCAACCGAAGCCGTCACTCTTTTCGACGGATTTGTCACCAACCTTAAAGAAGCATCCTCCGGGACCGCCGTTATGATTATCAGCGGAAATCACGACAGCGCCCCGCGCATCAACGCTTACCGCAATATTTTAAAGGCACAGGGTGTGCACGTGATCGGTATGCCGCCGGAGAAACAGGGTGAACACATCGAAAAGCTTACGCTGTACGATAGCTTCGGCCCCGTGAATTTCTATCTGCTGCCTTTCGTAAAGCCGTCGATGATCCGCGGGATAACCGGCACGAAGGAGGACGGCAGCGGTCTCGGCTACACCGAAGCGATATCGCGGCTCGTCGGACTCGAAACGATTGATTCAGGAGAGAGAAATATCATCGTGAGCCATCAATTCTACGTACCGTCGGGCAGCGATCCGGCCGAAGCGGAGCGCTCCGACTCGGAGATAATACAGGTCGGAAACGTCGACGCCGTTGACGCCGGCATACTGAAACAATTCGATTACGCCGCACTCGGGCATATTCACCGCACGATGCGTGTCGGCGCCGACAACATCCGTTATTCCGGATCGCCTCTGCAGTATTCGGTAAGCGAAGCGGCTCAGAATAAATCGTTTATACAGGTGCGCCTCGGAGAAAAAATCGGCGGCAGAACGGAGATGGAGCTCGAGCTCGTTCCGCTCACGCCGCTGCGCAGAATAAGGGTCGTAAAAGGCAGACTTGACGAAGTCGTTGCCTCAGGCTCGGACGACTACGTATCGGCCGTAATAACGGACGAAGCGGGACTCGACGCCGTTGACACGCGCGACAGACTTAAGGCGGCTTTTCCGAACCTGCTCGAGATCAGGAGGGAATTTCCGACGGGCGCCGGATACTCATATCTGCCCGATGACGGCGCGGAAAACGGTGAACCGATCCCCGGACCGCTTGAGCTCTGCCGCCTGTTTATGCCCGACATGTCGGACGATCAGGAAAAGATCCTGAAAGACGTCATAAATACCGTAAAGGAGGCCACGCCGTGAAACCCGTCAAATTGACTATGCAGGCGTTCGGCTCGTACGGCCGGCGCACAGAGATCGATTTTACCGCACCGGAGCAGAATCTGTTTCTCGTTACGGGAGATACCGGAGCCGGAAAATCGACGATTTTCGACGCGATTGTCTTCGCGCTTTACGGCGAGGCGGGGTCAATGATGAATAAAAAAGACGGAACCGAGCTTCAGAGTCAATACGCGAAGCAGGATACGGTCCCGGCGGTGGAGCTCGTCTTTTCCGAGCTTGAAGGCGGGATAACGAATTTTTATACGGTAAAGAGAACACCGAGATACATAAGACCCAAAAAACGCGGCGCGGGCAGCGACGTGATCGTAAACGAAACGGTGGAGCTTACACTTCCGGACGGCAGTCTTTACGCCGGAAAGATCCGGGAAACGAACAGGAAGATCGAGGAAACGGTAAGGCTTACAAAAGAGCAGTTTATGCAGGTGGCGATGATCGCGCAGGGAGAATTCATGGAACTGCTGAGGGCCTCGTCGGACCGCAAGAAGGAAATATTCAGAAAACTGTTCAACACCGGATTGTTTGAGCGGATCGTAAGCGAACTCGCCGCGAAGAAAAACAGGCTGGCGGACGGGATATCCCGCATCCAGACGGAATGCCGCGGCGAAATATCGCGCGTTGTTATCCCGGAATCGTTTGAAAAAGCAGACCGGATGGAGGAATGCAGAAAATCGCTGACCGACGCCGGCGTTTTCAGTATAAGTTCGCTTGACAGCTTTATCGTTGACCTCGGCGAACTCGTGGCCGTGCTTGACGCCGGGAGGGAGCAGGCAGGAAGAGAAGCGGATGCGGCATCTCTCAAGCGTGACGCCGCCAGGGACGCGCTGAATAAAGCGGAGATCATTCTTGAAGCGTTCGGACGGCTTGAAAACGCAAAAAAAGCTTTGGCTGAATGCGATCTTGCGGAAGATGATTTTGCAAGGAAAAAAGAATTGCTGGCGGAACTGAATGCCGCGTTCGAATGTGAAACAGCGCACCGGTTGTTTGAAAATGCCGCGAACAGAGCGGACGCCGTACGGTCCGAGCTCGAGGGAATAAGGGAATCGTTCGGCGAGCTGGAAGCACGTCTTGCTTCGGCAAGAGAGCGCCGCGCCGCGGCCGGAAAAAAATACGACGAAGAATTTGAAAAGAATACGATCGCCGCGAGAGAGGCGGAGCAGGATATACTGCGATTTGAAAACCTTGGCCGCAACGGGGAAAAGCTGGAACAGAAATCGCGCAGCCTCGGCGGATTGAAAAATAAGATCGCTGAAGAATCGAAAGCCATTTCGGACACTGAGGCGATTATATCATCCTGCCGTGAAACCGCGGCCCGGATCGGAGCGATATTGGCCGAAAAAGCGCAACTGGCAGCCGAAGAAAAAGAGCTGAATGCAGCCGCTTCGGAGTATGCTTCTTACCGCGAGGCGGAGATCGATCTCGCGCTCCAGAATGAAAGGGCCGGACTTGCCGCTGCGCAATTTGAATCGACGCGTGATGAATACGAACGGGTCGGCGAAGAATACAAGCGCGTCAGCAGACTTTTTTTCGATTCTCAGGCAGGCGTTATTGCGCGTTCGCTCGAAGAGGGAAAACCGTGCCCGGTTTGCGGTTCGACTGATCATCCGGCTCCGTGCCGTCTTTCGGCGGAGCAGGAAACTGTGGACAGGGAAGCGGTAGAGGCGCTCGCCGCCAGGCTGTCCGATCTCGAAAAGAAACGGAGCGAAGATTCCGGAAAAGCGGGAATAGAGAGGAAGCTTGCGGAAGCCAAGGAGCAGGCTGCCGGGGCCGCGTTAAAAAAGCTTCTGTCTGCCGTCGCCGGACTGACGGATACGGAAGAAGCCGGGACGATCCGGCCAGAAACCGTCGGAGACCGTCTCGCGGAACTCGAACTTCGCCTTTCCGGAAAAAGGAAAATGCTGAAAGCGCGTGAGGACGAGGCGGAAAACGCCGTCGAAATTCAGTCCGCGGCAGAGAAAAAACTTGTTGATTTGAAAGCATCGCTTGACGATCTGTCGGCGGAAGCGGCGACTTTGGGAAATGAAATTGCGGCTCTGGAAGCTCTCAACGGAAAAATACGCTCAGAACTGAAGTACGACGATTCTGAAGAGGCGCGCAGGATCGCCGAAAAAGCCGGATTGATAATCGAAAGTGCAAAAGCGGAGCTTGATCGCGCGGAAAACGATCTTGCCGGGGCGAATAATGCTCTCGAAAATGCCAGAACGCTCGCGGCCCGGGACGAGAAAGAACTGCCGCGGCTGCTCGCCGAACGTGACGGGTACGGGAGAGATTACGACGAACGCATTGCCGCCGCGAAGCTTACGGAGGAAAGATGGAGGTCGCTTGCGGCTTCGTATTCGCGCGGGGATATTGACCGGATCCGTGAGGAAACGGAGGAGCACGTCAGGAAAAAAGCCGAGGCGCAGGGCGCTTTCAATAACGCTCTCCACGCGGTCGGCGACCGGCAGAAGCCTGATATTTCCGTTTTGCGTGACGAGGCGGAGAACGCTTCGGAGCTTCTGGACGCAGCCCGGGCCAGGTTTTCGGACATTTCGCAAGCGTACGCCGCGGACCGGTCCGTGTATGTTTCTCTTTGCGAGTCGCGCGAAGAGCGAAAACGGAAATATGACGCTTTTTACGAGCTGGAAAAGCTTTTCAGATGTCTGTCCGGCAAAGAAAGCGGCGCGCGTATGGATATCGAAACGTTTGTTCAGCGTTATTATCTGAATCGTATCCTGCACGCTGCCAATATCCGTCTCGCCGAGATGTCCGGCGGCCAGTTTGAACTGCGGCGCGTCCCTCTTTCCGACGCCGGAGACGGAAAGAACAGAGGCCTCGATCTGCTCGTTTATTCACCTGTCACCGGTAAGGAAAGGGAAGTGAGAACTCTTTCCGGCGGCGAATCTTTCATGGCTGCTCTTTCGCTCGCCCTCGGGCTGGCCGACCAGATCGGGGAGAATTCGGCTGCCGTTAATCTGGATATCATGTTTATTGACGAGGGGTTCGGGTCGCTGGACGACCGGTCACGGAATCAGGCGGTAAAGGTGCTTAAGCGGATGGCGGGCGGGAAGCGGCTGATCGGGATCATTTCTCACGTGACCGAGCTGAAGCAGGAGATCGACGATCAGCTGGTGGTCAGCAAGGACGGGAACGGGAGCACGGCCGTCTGGCAGCTGTCGTGAAGCGTAATTGTTCCGGCGATAACATAACAATTCCGGCGTTGACGGGACTGAAATGAAGGTGTTGGGCCTGTATTATGAATCATGATGAACAGTATTTTGATTGTAATTTAAGCGACGGTCGCGTTGTCCGCGTCGGAATTGTCAGGAGCGCACGCCGGAGAACGATTTGCATTCGTGTAAATACGGACGGCATATGGGTGTGCGGGCCGCGTACGATGAGAACCGAAGTCGCTTCGCGTTTTGTGAAGGACAACGAAAAATGGGTTTCCGGAAAGCTTTCGGAGGTCGCTGCCGAAAAAGAGGAGGCTGAGACTCTTCCGGAATTCAATGCCGCCGACATCAACGAACTGGCAAAGCGGGCGCAGGAATTCATTGCCGGCAGAGTGAAATATTATATGCCTCTCGTCGGCGTCCGGCCGAACCGCGTGACTATCCGCTGTCAACGCAAAAGGTGGGGCAGCTGCTCTTCAAAAGGCAATCTTAATTTTAACTGTATGCTTATGCTGACTCCCCCTGAAGTCATCGACAGCGTTGTTGTGCACGAGCTGTGCCATCTTAAAGAGATGAATCATTCAAAAGCGTTTTACAATCATGTTCTTCGTGTTTTCCCTGATTATTACAGTTGCCGCGATTGGCTGAAAAAACACGGCGGCGCTATTCTGAGCAGGATTCCCTGATTTTTCGCTGGTTTTCCGTTGATTTTCCTGCTTTTCTTTTTGTGATTTAGTATGTTTGGTTATATTTTTTTTGCGTGCAACCGGGGTCTGTCCCCGGTTGCAGGTGTCTCAAATGAGACAATCGTTTGGTCCGAACCTCTCGCTAAACCGGGGTCTGTCCCCGGTTGCAGGTGTCTCAAATGAGACAATCGTTTGGCGCGATCCTTTCGCTTAACCGGGGTCTGTCCCCGGTTGCAGGTGGGCTTTTGGCAGGAATAAAACGGGGGTCTGTCTTAATATGAATCTTAATATGAATCTCTTGAAATTGCCTGCTGTCATCGCTATAATTACCGGCGGAAACCGAAGGCACAACGAGGGCAAGTATTGTTTACGGTTGTGTCGTCAAATTGATTCCGGAGGGATGACCGAATTGAAACGCAGCGAGATCAACAAAGCTTTAAAGGAGCTTGAGGCCATGTGCATGAAGCATTGCTGTTACCTGCCGCCTTTTTGCAATTTCACACCTGAAAAATGGAAAACGCTGGGTCACGAATATGATGAAGTGCGCGAATGCATGCTTGGATGGGATATTACCGACTACGGAATGGGCGATTTTGACAGAATCGGCTTTTCGCTGATTACAATCAGAAACGGCAACAGGAGCATGGCGGATAAATATCCGAAGGTGTACGCCGAAAAGCTTCTGTTCCTGAAGGAAGGCCAGTATTCGCTTAACCATTTTCACTGGTTCAAGACCGAAGACATAATAAACCGCGGCGGCGGCAACGTTCTGATCAGGGTTTACAATTCGCTTCCGGATGAAAGTATTGACCGCGAAAGTGACGTTACGGTGCATACCGACGGCAGAACGTACACTGTTCCGGCAGGAACGCAGATCAGATTGACCCCCGGCGAGAGCATTTTCATACAGCAAAGATTATATCACGATTTTTCGGTCGAACCGGGAACGGGCGACGTGCTTTTGGGCGAGGTCAGCCAGTGCAACGACGACAATACGGACAACAGGTTCGAACCTCCCGCCGGGCGTTTTCCGGCTATCGAGGAAGACGAGCCGCCGTACAGGCTTCTCTGCAACGAGTACCCGCCGGCGCCACGCGACTGAATGACTGACGGGACGCCCCGCGCGGCCGCGTAAATGCGTCAAGATCAGATCATTCTGTCGCCCTGTATTGATATTTTTTGTCGTAACTCATTCTGAAATCTATCTGGTGGGGCGGGGGAAAACGCGCTTCCGCCTCGGCCATCAGTTCATCGGGAACGCCGGTTTTCATTGACGCCGGGTCGATTCCGCGTTCCGCCGCGAGTTTCAGCGCGTTGTATTCAAACCACAGGTCGGTGAGGCTGTTTTCGCCCTCGCGTATCGCATGGTGTTCTTCGTTGAATACGTCTTCCGCCATGTCAGTCATGCCGAGCTTCACGGCGCACGTTGCCATATGAAGCCGTATCCTGTCCGCTTTTTGGATGCCCGCGGGCAATTTCTCGTACAATTTCATCGCTTTTTCGTATTCTTTATCGGCGTTCAGCCACCCCATGTATTCGGCGGCAAAGCAAAAATCCGAGATCGACGCGTCCAATTCAAATACCGAATCGTAGTATTCGATATATTTACCGGTATTGCCCCTCAGCTTCTCGAGCAGTGCAAGATTTCGCCTTGCCCACACGTTCGGCAGCAATCTGTCGGATTCCTTCCAGGCGTCCTCCGCCATTTTTTCAAATTTGTTTTTTTCTTCATCCGGCCATTTCGCCGCCTTCGCGGCAACGACAGTATCGTCCCAGTGTTCAAAAAGCATATTGCCGTAATGAAGCAGACTGAACCAGTTTCTTCCGTCCGCGCCGGAGAGACTTTTTCCGGTCAGATCGCGCCATTCGTCAGAAACCATCCAGGAGATCGGGACAGACCTGGGATCCGGCGCGCAGATCCTGCCGATTTCGAGAAGCTCAAGCCAGGTCTTCTGCTCCGGACCGAGTGTGGACTCCGGAAACAACGTATTTTCCGGTATTTTCCGCAGACCGGCTTTTATTTTCCGCATATTTTCCAGTGCTCCCCAGCCTGATCCGACGTGAACAAGGTTCGATTCGCGTATTTTTTTGTCCGCCGAAATACAGAATTTCCGGTGCATTTCAAGAAGCTTTTCCTCGGGGATCAGCGTATCGACTTTTGCGCCGAGCTCCGCATCCGCCTCTTCAAGCGGGCGTCCGTGTATCTTGTCGGGATCAAGCTTTGTGCCGCCGTAGCACTGCGTCCATTCGAAAACCGCTCCTGCCGGAAAAGGCTTGTCATGCAGCTGGCTCTGGGCTATGCCGGCCTGTATTTCAATATAGCTGCCGCGGTTTCCTTCGGATAAATATTCCTGCCATCTGGCGCCGCCGCGGTGGTTGCCCCAGCAGAACATTTTGTGGTAGAGAAGCGGTGCGGTGGAGCGGTCGTAAAACGTAAAGCCGTTTTTGTTGACGCCGCCCTCCCACGTTGTGCTCACGCCGGGATCAGGCTGGAAAAAATAATCGAAGCTCCGGGTTGCGTTGATCGGGTATGAGAGGTCGCCGGGCATGACGGAAAGATACGGAAGGCGTTCGTAGGTTATTCCTTCTCCGCCGCATACGACGATTACGTCCCGGGAAGAGGACAATATGCGCGTTCCGCCGTCTTCAGGAATTGCAATGTTTGTCCACCAATACGTTGTTTTGTCCGTTTCGCCCGGATTTGTGATGCGGATGTGCGAATAAAGCTGTGACGAGCCGTCCGGGAGATGGAAATCAGCCTGCCAGACGCATTCCTTGGCGCGTTCGAATTCATAAATGCGAAGAAAATCGCTGCCGTCACCGTCGCGCAGGATCGCGGCAAAAACGTTGTCGCAGGTGAAATATGTGTGACCGAGAGAACCGAAATTCCATTCGATGCCGCCGGACGTCCAAGCGTTTCTGATGGCAAGATTGCCGGGCTGCAGCACCGGATTTGCCATCAGGAGCTCACGGTCAAGCGTTTTATCATAGAGAGACCAGAGCTTCCCGCCGTATTCCGGAACGAACGTCGCCCGCAGGAAGTCGTTTTCCATGACGATCGTTTTCAGCGTTACGGGTTTACGCTCGCGCGAATAACGGTCCTGCATCAAATAAGGCAGCGTGCGCGTCTGTGCGCCGAGATTCTCGAGCGCTTCCGGGGGGAATTCGCCTTTAGTGCTGAACAATCCGAAACCTGTCTCGCGTCTGAAACGCGGAAGCGGGTTTGCGCCGTCAACAGGCGAGCCGGGCAACGTCATTGTACCGATCTTTACAGCCATACCGATCCACCTTTCGATTTAATGCTTTCATTTCCATCGTTTTCATTTTGTTGTCTTTTCTGAGCGGATTATACTACTCTGCCGGCTGTTTGGCAACGGTGGTGCAACGGGGGAGACTGCAACGGGGGACAGACCCTGGTTTCAGCCTCAGATGCAACGGGGGACAGACCACGGTTTTCCTGAGCGGTTTCAGCCGCAATTTGAGATAATTGCCGTTTGCGGCTGAAAATCTTGGAGCGGTTTCAGCCGCAATTTGAGAAAAATGCCGTTTGCGGCTGAAAATCGTGGAGTGGTTTCA
>CADBOE010000191.1 GCA_902796205.1 uncultured Ruminococcus sp.
CTGCGGAACGTACGAAATACTGCCTATGATTCTTTTTCCCGGTCCGGGCTCCGCCGTCGGAGGATCGGACGGCTTTTCATCCGGAGCAGACCGGCTGATCACGCATTGAACGCCCGAACAGATCCCCTCTTTTCTCAACAGCGAACGCATTTTTCGGGCCAGCGGATCGCCGGACGTTTCAAAAAGATCGGCTACCGTAAAATCGGGAATGCCGCTCATTCCCCCGGCGCCCATGCACGAAATTACGGGCCCTCCGGCAGCTTTCGCTCCTTTGATAATGAGCACCTTCGCAGCGGCGTCGTCAATGCAATCCACGACGTAATCATAATCGCCGAAGCAGACCGCGCCGGAATTTTCCGCCGAATAAAAAACGGGAAGAATATCGATTTCCGTTTCGGGAGAAATGTCCCGCGCGCGTTCTCTGAATACCTCGGCCTTGAGGCGTCCGACCGTCGACCGCAGCGCAAGAAGCTGCCTGTTGATATTGCTTGCAGCGAAAACGTCGCCGTCAACGGCCGTAATACGTCCGACTCCCGCCCGGACGAGAGCCTCGGCGCAGCTTCCGCCGACACCGCCTAGCCCGAAAACGAGCACTCGCGACGAAGCGAGCTTCCCGGCCCGCCCGTTGCCTATCAGGATTCTTGTCCTTTCACTGTAATCAGCTTGCATTTCCGTTCAAATAATGCCGGCAATGATCCTTAATGCAGCACGAGGCGCAATCAGGCCTTCTCGCGACGCATACGTTTCTGCCGTGAGTAATAAGAAGATGAGAAAGCGCAAGCGCTTCTCCCGCCTCCGGGTCATCCGGCGGAATAAGCGTCCGCAGATCGTCTTCGATAGCTTCGGGCGTGGTGCTTCCGGTTATGCCGAGAAGAGACCAGATCCTTTTTACGTGCGTGTCGATGACGTATGCCGGTCTGCCGAACCATTCGCCCAGAACAAGATTCGCCGTCTTTCGGCCGGTGCCCGCGAGCGTGGTCAGCTCTCCGATGGTGCCGGGGACATTTCCGCCGAAATCGTTAACGATACTTTCGCAGCATTTTTTGATATTTGCCGCTTTCGTATGATACAATCCGCACGGCTTGATCAGCTCTTCTATTTCCTTCACGTCGGCGTCCGCGAACGCCTTCGCATCCGGAAATCTGGCGAACAGAGCGGGTGTTGTTTTGTTCACCCTGACGTCGGTGCATTGCGCTGAAAGTATGGTGCTTATCAGAAGCTGCACGGGATCGCTGAACCGGAGTCCGCACCGGTCCCCGTCGGGATATTCGGCGCGAAGCTTCCGGATTATTGTATCGAGCTCGTCACGAAGCATGTACTTTCACCCTGATCTCGATATTCTTCCCTTCAGACGTTCTGAATATATTCAATACGACCTCGTCGTCCGGGGAATATTTCAGCAATTCCGTTCTGAGCGTCGTATAATCGGGAGTCCGCACTCCGCCGATGCCGCAGATAATATCGCCTGCAAGGACGCCTGCCTCCTCCGCGGCGCCGCCGGCTGAAACTTCAACGACGTACGCGCCGAGCGGATAATCGTTTTCTTTCGCGCTTCTCCAGTTGTAATTGGTATTGACGACGACTCCGAGCACCGGCTGTACGTATCTGCCGGACGTGCGAATAGATTCGATGATCCTCAAAGCGGTGTTTGACGAAATCGCAAAAGACATATTTTCAAAATTTTCCGCAACGATCTTTATGACGCTGATCCCGACGAGCTGCCCTTTCGCGTTCACGACTGCGCCCCCGCTGTTTCCGGGGTTGATCGGAGCGGTCATCTGAACCATGTCGTAAAGCGTTTTCCCGGACGAAGAAGAAACGATGCTGCGGTGTACTCCGCTGATGATGCCGTCGCACACGGAATTCATATAATCAAGGCTTCTCGGGCTGCCTATGGCTACGACCGGCTCACCTACGGAGAGATTGTCAGAATCGAAAAATTCGATCGGCGTAAGCCCTTCGGCGTTGAATTTGACGAGAGCGAGATCGCTGTCCTCGTCGTAACCCATGATCGAAACGGCTGCGAACGGTTCGTCGTACGGATTGTCGAAATACGCGTAGATCCTGTACCCGTCGGCAATATTTCCGGTTGCGGGATCAATGATATTGCTTATGACGTGATGGTTGGTAAGTATCTCTCCGTCGGACGAAACGACGACGCCGGAGCCCATCGTCACACCCTGCTCGGAAATGATCTTTCCGTCCGACTCGGTCGTCTGGCACGTGATTATGGCTACAACGGACGGAGATACCTTGGCAAATACGGCGGCCACGTTCAGTTCACCGTCGACGTTGATCGTAACGTTCGATCCGGGAGACACAGTCTCTCCGCCGATCTCAACGGGTTTTTCCTCATAAGACCTGACGGACGGTGAAGAATATTTTTTTACCATCCATGAAAACCAGCTGCTGTTTTTCGTCGGAAAGAAGAAAATGAAAAAGCCGGCGATCAGGCAGATGACCAGGGTCGTCACGACGGAAGAAAGGACGGCCACGCCGAAAGCGGAGCGCTTCCCCTCGGCCGAATTCCTCTCGCGAGCCCGCTCTGCTCTCGCGGCTTTCTTTTTTGCTTTATATTCCGATTTAAGACGCTTGATGGATTCCCTGTATCCGGCAATATCGTCCTCGGTCCACGTCCCGTCGTAACCCGTCCCGTCATCCGACGCCGCGCCGTCCGGGGTGTTTCGGGAATTATCGCTTCCTTCCTCGCTGAGAGACGCAAAAAACTTTTGCCACACGCCCGGGGAATCAGCCTCCGTGTTATCCGCCCCGGATCCGGTCATGATACCGGACTCATCTCCGGCCGCCTCGGGGACCTCGGACGAATCCGGAACGGAAGCAGCCGCCGGAGCGTCGTTTCCGCCGGATGAAGCAGTTATATTTTCAACAGCGTCAGATGCGCCGGTTTCGTTCAGCACCTTCCCGAAGGAGTCGCTTCCGGCTTCGTTGTAAACACCGTTTTCATTTTCAGACAATCGAAACATCACCTTTCAAATGTAATCAATGATGACTTATTATAATGATTTATTCCGATTCAGTCAAAAATTTATATCCGACGCCCCAGACCGTAATGATAGACCAGGAATGACCGCCCTGGCTGAGCTTGTCGCGCAGGCGCTTGATATGCACGTCCACGGTCCTGGAGCTTCCGAAAAATTCATAACCCCAGATCCTCTCGAGCAGAGTTTTCCGCGAAAATACCGTATTCGGCTCCGACGCAAGATAATAGAGAAGCTCAAGCTCCTTGGGCGGCATCGCAATTTTCTGACCGTCGACCGTGACGACGTATTTCTCCTTGTCGACGACAAGTCCGTTGAACGAAATCACCTTCTTTTCCGGCTGCGCGGATTTTGATGCTCCGTGCTTTACTCCGCCGGAAAGAATACTCTTGTAATATCTTACCGCGACTTTTAACCTGGCGGCAAATTCCCGCTGGTCAAACGGGATCTGGATATAGTCGTCCGCTCCCATCTCGAGCGACAGAACGATATCGAAAACGTCGCTGCTGTTCCCGACGGCGATGAACGGATTGGCATGCTCCCGTTTAAACGTTTTGAGAAACTCAAACACGGTTTCACTTTCGGGGAAATCTATCGCAGCAACCAGCACGTCCGGCTCATATAAATCCAAACATTCGGCAGCTTTGTCAAAGCCGTCTACACGGTAAAAATCCATACCCGAAACGCCTCTTGACGAAGTGATCTTTTCAGCAAGGGTCTCGTCGCTGCATATAAGCAAAATCTTTGGCTTCAAATTCATAGAAAAGCCTCCTTTCGCAAATCCGGTTTTCCCGAACTTCATAAAAATTATAAAATAATCATCATCTGTTTACAAGTGAGATTGTATGTCTCAATTGTGTGATTTTTGTGTCTTTTTCACTTTTCGGGACGCGCAGGAGTCTGAATGGCAACCACAGGCAAACAATGTTAAAATGATAATCCAAATTTTAACAGCTCCATTGGCATTAAGATTGCGTCTTGATTGCGTTGAGATTATTTTCCGTTTGGAATATAATATAAAAACCGGCGGGCTTCCGGGTCGCGCCGCGTACCACCGAGATATCGAGAGCATGGAGTGAGGTTTCGTAAATGAAATTAGGAATTGTGGGTCTTCCCAACGTCGGAAAAAGCACGCTGTTTAACGCGATAACAAAAGCAGGAGCCGAATGTGCGAATTATCCGTTCTGCACCATCGAGCCGAACGTCGGAACCGTGGCGGTCCCGGACGAAAGACTCGACCGTCTTTGCGAGATGTATTCACCCGAAAAAAGAACGCCTGCCGTTATCGAATTTGTCGACATAGCAGGCCTTGTGAAGGGCGCAAGCCGCGGCGAAGGCCTCGGAAATAAATTTCTTTCACATATCCGTGAATGCGACGCCATCGTACACGTCGTGAGATGTTTTTCCTCCGACGATATCATCCGCGTGGAAAATTCAGCCGATCCCAAAGGAGACGCGCAGATAATCAATCTCGAGCTCATTCTCAGCGATCTCGAGCAGGTCGAAAGACGGATCGAACGCACGGGAAAGATGGCGAAAAGCGGCGACAAAAAGATCCTGAACGAGCTTAAGATTCTGAATATGATCAAAGAGCACCTCGGAAACGAGCTTCCCGCCCGCGCGATGCAGCTCGACGAGGACGGAAAGGAAATAATGTCCTCTATGTTCCTGCTCACCGCAAAGCCTGTTATTTACGTCGCCAATATTTCCGAAGACGACGTGTCCGATCCGTTCTCGGTCCCGATGGTGCGCGAATTGAGCGAAGTAGCCTCCGGAGAGAATGCGGGCCTCATCACGGTATGCAGCAAACTTGAGGAGGATATAGCCTCGCTCGACGACGCCGAAAAAGCTGAATTTCTGAAGGAGCTCGGAATAGAGTCTTCAGGTCTCGATCAGCTGATCAAAGCCGGATACAGACTGCTCGGATTGATAAGCTTTCTTACGGCCGGTCCGAAGGAGGTACGCGCCTGGACGATCACCGAGGGCACGAAAGCTCCCCAGGCCGCGGGCAAGATCCATTCGGATTTCGAAAAAGGTTTTATACGCGCCGAAATTGTGTCGTACGACGACCTGATGGCCTGCGGTTCATATCTGGCGGCCAAAGAAAAAGGACTCGTCCGTTCCGAGGGAAAGGAATACGTTATGAAGGACGGCGACGTAACGCTGTTCAGATTCAACG
The DNA here is from genome assembly GCA_902796205.1 of uncultured Ruminococcus sp. Lineage (GTDB taxonomy): Bacteria > Bacillota > Clostridia > UBA1212 > UBA1255 > UBA1255. The sequence continues at coordinate 5,179 of CADBOE010000191.1, forward strand.
TATGATGCCGTCGGTGCGCTGACAGTATTCAGGCAGCTTCAGCCGGATCCGGGATTACGTTAGTATGGTCAGATCAAAAAAGCATGGCGCCCGTCGGTGAACATCCGGGCGCCTTCTTCAGTGTGCCGGGCACGGCACAGTTCTTGCGGGTGAAAGTCCCGCCACAGGTATTTACCGCCAAGTGTAGCGAACCGCAAGCCGGC